>CAVIJY010000072.1:0-7429 GCA_963643215.1 Lachnospiraceae bacterium
CGCGATTGCGACGCGCAAAGCGCGGCAGCAGAGCGGCATGCTGCGAACCACCCGCCGGCTGCGCTTTTTTCGGCGGATTGCGGCTACGCTTAAGTTTCTTTGTCGATTTTGTGTATATGCTTTAAAAACGCAATAAAGCCACTTATAATAGCAAAGTCCCGAAACAAACGGGGCGCGCTGTATATGCGCATCAATCGAAAATCAGAAACATAAGAAAACGGAGAAGAAAAGATGTATTTGAAAAGATCGGCAGTGGCCGCGCTATGTGTGGTTATGGCAGTTTCGATGGCAGGCTGTAAGAAAAAGGAGATCGTGGTATCCGGCGGAGGAACCGAATTTGTTCCCGATGTCAGAGCTATCCCCGTTGACATCAATGATATTGACTGGGATCAGATCCGTGATGATATGAATGAGATTTTGACAAAGGAAGAGTATCCGAAGGGATCATACATAGATTTTGCTGTTTATCCGGATTCAAGTCAGATAAATCTGATCTGGGTATTGAACGACGATGCTACGGCAGAGGATGCTGTGGCATACGGTCCTGTTATCATGAAGGCATTTAACGATGCATATGTAAATCAGGACAATACAGTAGCGGCTTCGACGGATAAATATTACGGCGGAATCTGGGACAAATGGGAGGCTGTGCTGCAGCTCTATCGCAACCGGGATATCATGAGCGAGGAGCTGTACTATGTGAATCAGGTGATTGCCGCAGGAAGCGGTGCCGCGGTGGAGAAATATGTATATACAGAGTCGGAGGCATCGCAGGATTCCGCTGATACTCAGCTTGCAAATCCGTGGACGGAGTCGGATAAGCAGGGCGTCGCAGATGCAACAGGCTTTGAGATGACTGCTCCCGCAGGAGCCACAGATGTCTCATACAGCTATATGGAGTCGGATTCTCTGGCTCAGCTGACATATGAGCTGGACGGCAAGAAGTGGACATACAGAATGCAGGAAACAGACGCACTGACAGACATTTCCGGACTGTACATGGACTGGGACAGCGAGGAGGCAGGAGAGGTATCAGGACGGGAGGCTGTATATTACAGCTGCGGAGAGCTGAACAACGATGCCGTGGAGGATGTGCAGCTGGTGAACTGGTACGATGCGGTAACCGGCGTGACATATTCGCTTTCCGCAACGGCCAACGAGCTCAACGGTATGGACATACAGGCCTATGCGGAGCAGCTGTATGTACCGCTTCAGGGCGATGCAACCGATGATCCGGAGAGAGACCGGACACAGGAACTCAACGATTATTTCCTCGGAGAGCACAAGAGAAGCTCGGATGAAAGCGTGCTTGCAATATCTGACAATGGGGACGGTACATTTAAGATCGATATTTCGATAGTTCGTCTTTGCAATATGGAAGGCGGAGCAGGTACATTCGAAGATCATAAGATGAACTTCACCATAACCGATCCCGCTGAAAATCAGATGTCAGGTGTGATATACAGAGACAACGACAACAGCCTTTCCATAAAGATCACCGACAGCACTTGGGAATATCTGAAGACAGATGAGATCCTGGACGGATTCGGAAAGTAAAAATCAGAGCAGTATATGTAAAAAATACGGATTTAAGCCCATTAAACGGGAGGAGGGTCGGCAGATATCTGCCGACCCTAAGTATTATGAAAAAAATCTATCAGTGTATCAAGTTGAAACACTTGCGTGATGACAAGCTCTCTTCGACACGCTTTTGATTATAGAAAGTAAAAATGGACAAAGCATAGGCACAATGTAAATTGATTTTGAAACAATTGTGAACGAAATGTGAACATTATGCAGACGGACGCTTCTGTTCATAAAAAGGCGTCTGTGCTAGAATGAGACAAAACATCGGGCGGAGGCTTTGTTCTTTGATGAGGAAAGTAGTATTGAAAAAACCGCTGAATCTGGAAATTTTTGACGCGCCGGAGGCATCTTCAACCTGCGAACCTTGCGACGCGCCGGGGACTGCTTCGGCTTGCGAGCCGGGAGGATCTCCGGCACGCGAGGATAGCAACGAGTCGGAGGATTCTTCGGCCTGCGAGGCATGCAGTGAGCGGGGGATCCCTCTTGAGCGCGAGGATTGTGAGTCGAGGATTCCTTCGGAACGCGAAGATTGCGATGAGCCGGGGAATTCTTTGGCATGCGAACACGGCAGCGCACCGGGGGCTTCCTGTGAAGCCGGGTCTCACGGCAGAATGGCTGACGCTTCGGAATACTCGGCACCGGCTGCTTTTTCGGGCAAGGACGCACTTGCGGCATCGATTTTGATACCGATCCTTATATTGGCTGTGATCTGCGCCGCTCGCGGCATATATCCTTTCGGCGACAATGCAATGCTGCGCACGGACATGTACCATCAGTATGCACCGTTTTTCTCAGAGCTGCGGCACAAGCTGACGGGCTCGGGAAGCCTTTATTATACATGGGATATCGGGCTCGGAATCAACTTTGCGGCTGTATATGCATATTATCTTGCCAGCCCGTTGAATCTTCTTTTGATTTTCTGTCCGCAGGATCATGTACTGGAGTTTATGGCTGTGGGAGTCATACTTCGCATAGGACTGGCGGGGCTTTCCATGTGCTTTTACATGCTCCATCATATAAGGAGCAATACCATGATAGCGGCATTTGCAGGGATATTCTATGCGCTGTCAGGATATATCAGCGCATACTACTGGAATATCATGTGGCTGGACTGCATAGCCCTGTTCCCGCTCATATGTCTGGGAACCGAATGGCTTATCAGGCGAAAAAGCGGTCTGCTGTATGCGGTTGCGCTCGGAGCGTGCATCTGGTCCAACTACTATATCTCCATGATGATATGCGTGTTTATGGTGATATATTTTGCCATGATGCTGATCATGAATCCGCCGGCCGCTGTGAGGGATGCGGCAGGGGCGATATTCAGATTCGGGTTCTACTCGCTGCTTGCCGGAGGGCTGGCGGCTGTAGTGATACTTCCGGGCGTGATGACATTAAGATCCACAGCAGCGGCGACGACTACATTTCCGCAGACAGTGCAGCATTACTTTTCCTGCATAGATATGATCGCAAGGCATATGCTCTTTGTAAAAAACGAAGAGGGCCTGGATCATTGGCCGAATATATATTGCGGTGTTGCAGTGCTGCCGCTTGTGATGATGTGGCTCAGATCTGAAAGGATCATGCTGAAGGAAAAGCTGGTCTACGGCCTCGTCATGCTGTTTTTCCTGTCAAGCTTTGCTCTCAATGTGCTCAATTACATGTGGCACGGCTTTCATTATCCCAATTCGCTTCCGGCCAGGATGAGCTTTATCTATATATTTCTGGTGCTGTTTGCTGCGGCAGGGGCGCTTGACAGGCTGGATGATTTTACCGGAGAGACGATAAACAGATCATTTGTGTTCTCATTTGTATTTGTGGCGCTGTGTCAGAAGGTCGTGACCGATGATGCATTTACATGGGATGTCTTTTATGCTACAGCGGGATTTCTGGGACTATACCGGATCCTGATAAGGATGCGGCGGGATACGCGGCTTGCGAGAGTTATAGTGACGCTGGTAACCATGGCGGCTGTGGCAGTTGAGGCAGCCTTGAATATGGACATCACAAGCATAACTACAGTTAAGCGTTCTACATATCTGGCAGACAATGACTACGTGCGGGATGTGGTTTCATATGCATATGAGAATGATCCGGATTTCTATCGCTTTGAGAAGGTGACGAGAAAGACAAAGGACGACGGCGCGTGGATGAACTTTCGCTCGGTATCTGTCTTCTCCTCTGTGACGGATGCGGGTATATCCGATTTCTTCAGGGACATCGGATGCGAGTCATCGGTAAATGCATACAGCATCACGGGTGCGACTCCGTTTGTCGATGCGCTTTTAAGCGTGAAATACGGTATATATTCCCAGCCTGCTGCAGATGAACAGCTGGAGCTCATAGATCAGTCGGGCGATATATTCCTGTACAGGAATCCGTATACCCTGCCGCTTGGCTTTTGCGTGCGTCAGGGCGTTATAGACAACTGGACTGTAGATGTAGGCAACCCGATTCATTCGCACAATGATATCTGCGATGTCTGCTCCGTCGGCGAAGATATGCTGAAAAAGTCAGACGGAGAAAATGCGGGCAGCACCTTCAGCGCCACGGTGAAGGAAAACGGGCTGTATTATGCTTATTCCGACAGCTCAGCGACAAAAACGATAGCCTCACGCATAAACGGAGAGAGCAAGACATACAACAACATCAATCGCGGTTATCTGATGGAGCTCGGATATCTGGAAAAGGGTACTTCTGTAGAGCTCAGCACCACGGACGATACGATGGCAAATATAAGGCTCTACAGATTCAACTATGAGGCATTGCAGAAGGTGACGGAGTATCTCGGCAGAAATCCGCTGGTGATAAGCAGCTTTGATGATACTCATATTGAAGGTACGGTGGAAGCCACCGAGAGAAACAGCGTGCTTTTCACTACGATTCCGTACGAGAAGGGCTGGAGCGTTTATGTAGACGGTGAGAAGGCCGAGCCTATGGAGATATACGATTCCTTTCTTGCGGTTGCGCTTAGTAAGGGCGAGCACAGCATATCATTTTGTTTCGAGCCTGAGGGTCAGCGCCCAGGTCTGTACATAAGCATAGGATCCTGCGCGATGCTGGCCGCGGCCGCGGCTGTGAATATAATGCGCAGAAAGCGCATGAAAGCGAACAGGTAGCTGTATGCTGCGCGATGATATGATACGAAAATCGATGTATTGCTTTGCACCTGTGATCATGGCGGAGATGCTGCTTTGTGCGGCATCTGCGCTTTTTTCTGATGATATGGTCAGGGGGCTGCTTGCAGGACATGCTGCGATCATCGCGATGTGTCTGCTCATGATACGGGATGATCTGAGAAAGCGTGGCCGGATGCGGGCAGAGCTCATGGCGGATACAGACAGCGAGGATGGCGCGGAAATCAGGAACGAATCGTGTATGGATGCATTGCCGGCAGGCAGGTACCCGGTTCTTGAAACTGCTGTCTGGATGTGCATGGCATGCATCATAAGCATAGGCTGCACATATCTTCTCAATATCTCGGGGATGGCGCAGACAGACATCGGCTATATAAAGGCAAGCAAAGCTCTGGAGGCTGCCCCTGCGGCATCAAGGCTGCTGCTGACCGTGGCTGCGGCACCTGTATCCGAGGAGCTTTTGTATCGAAGCATCGTATACAAAAGAGCAGCGACATGCTTCGGAGAGATTCCGGGGTTTATCATATCCGTGCTTGCATTTGCCCTGTCACACGGCAATGCAACACAGGCAATATATGCATGCGTGACGGGTATGCTTCTCACTGCGGCAAGCAGAAGACATCACGGACTGAGGCTGTGCGTGCTGCTGCATATGACTATAAACGCATGCTCGTCGATCATATTCGGATGCTGAAAAAACGACGAAATACAGGCAAAAACAGCCTTCATGAATTGTTAAGTTATTGCGGTATCCAATTTATTGAATTTTAAGATTAATGTTGATACACTACCCTCTAGTTGAGGTTAAAGCAAGTATCATCGTGAGGTTTTTATAATGCCCTATGGAACAAGCAGAGGCAGAAATCGCAGGAATCGCAAGTCGCCTGCGGACAGCCCCAAAACAGCGCTTATCGTACTCTGCGGAGTACTTATCATAGCCGGAGCGGGATTCGGCGCAGCAAGATTTTTTAAAGGTTCAAAGAGCAGCAATCAGGAGAGTGAGGCTCAGGCTGAATCGGAGCTTAAGGAGACTGTGTCGGTGGACGGTATAGATATCACCGGAATGATCCGTTCCGAGGCCAAGACAGCCATAACGAAGAAGTACAATTGGGACATGAGAGTATCATGTCCCGATTTAAGTGATGAGAAATATTCTGTAGCGGATCTTCTGGCAGGAAGCATAGAAGAGGTACTCGATGAGGTATATAACGGGACGCCAAAGTCGAGCTACAGCATCACATGGACGGTCGATGAATCGCTTTTGAGCAGTGAGCTGAAGGCGATATCCGCACTCTGGGACAAGGCAGCGGTCAACGCCAGGATCACCGGAGTCGATGACAGCAACAACTGGACATTTGATGCGGGAGAGGAAGGCATAGCCATCGACACCGCGGCTCTGGCAAGGGATATCAGAAGCGCGTGCAGCGCCAATGATTTTGACGCTGTCATTGTGGCGCCATATTCAAGGGTGACTCCCGAGATAAATCTGGATAATGCGAAGACGCTCTACAAGGTGATGGGGGAGTTCTCGACCAAGACGACAGCCAACTCAAACCGAAACAACAACATAGATCTGGCCGCAAAGGCGGTAAACGGAACAGTGCTTCAGGTGGGGGATCAGTTCTCCTTTAATATGACTACAGGCAACAGAACGACGGAAAGAGGATACAAACCGGCCGGCGCATATCAGAACGGGGTGCTGGTCCAGGAGCCGGGCGGAGGCGTATGCCAGATGTCGTCCACATTGTACAATGCTCTCATAAAGACGGGGCTTTCGGCAGACGAGAGACATCCGCATACATATGAGCCCTCGTATGTAACTCCGGGAGAGGATGCCATGGTAAGCTATGACGGATATGCAGGCCCGGACTTCAAATTCACCAATACCACAACTTCCTCACTCATGGTTCTTGCGGAATATCATGATCAGACTGTGACATCCAAGATCGTAGGCATACCTGTGCTTGAGGAAGGGGAGACGGTTTCGCTGAGCACCGTCAGGGATGAGACATACAAGCCGAGTATCCCTGCTCCTACATATACCGAGGATCAGACACTGTATCCGGGAACTCAGATCGTCACGACAAAGGGCGACACGGGAAGCAGGTGGAAGACGAACATAGTCCGAAAAAAGGATGGTGTTGTGGTCAGCGATGAGGCATTATATACATCGACATACAGGGGGCATACCCCGGCTATCACGCGCAACAGTACAAATGTGTGGTATCCGGCAGGCGCGGCGGGTGCGGCTGAGACGGTAGACGCGGCATATGTACAGGCAGTTCTGACAGACCGGGCTGTCCGGGAGGCTGCAGCCGGCACTTATGCTACAGAAACCATAGCAGCAACGACTGCGGAGGAGACCGTAGCCTCATCAGCATCGGAGACTATATCCGGCCCGGGAGGCGGTCCGGGGACATCACAAACCTCGGCGGCATCTGTGCCGATAAGCCCGGGAGGTGAAACCACATCGGCCACTGCAGCCAGCCCTGGAGGAACCACGCAGACATCCACGGCAAGTCCGGGAGGAACCGCAACCACATCCGCAGCGGGATCGTCGGGAACAGGCGGTACGACAGGCACATCAGAGACAGCCGCAACATCGGCTCCTGATGAGACTATAGCGACATTTCCGGGTGCATAATAACTGCATAAAACTAAAAACAATGGCCTTATCCGTTGGATTTCAGCAGTGTTGCTGATATAAT
>CAVIJY010000073.1:0-7124 GCA_963643215.1 Lachnospiraceae bacterium
GATCTAAGGAGGTTCAAGTCATGGAATTATCCAATTTAAGACCGGCTGAGGGTTCTAAGCACAGCGATAACTTCAGACGCGGACGCGGACATGCGTCCGGCAACGGCAAGACAGCCGGCAAGGGCCATAAGGGTCAGAAGGCACGCTCCGGCGCTCCGAGACCGGGCTTTGAGGGCGGCCAGATGCCCCTCTACAGAAGACTTCCCAAGAGAGGCTTCACAAACCGCAATACCAAGGAAATCACGGCGATCAATGTATCAGCGCTTGAGTGCCTTCAGGACGGAATCGATGTAACACCGGAGGTTCTTCTTGAGGCAGGCATCGTCAGCAAGGTTGTGGACGGTGTGAAGATCCTCGGCAACGGAGAGCTCACAAAGAAGCTCAATGTCAAGGTAAGCGCATTCAGCGCAAGCGCAAAGGAGAAGATCGAAGCGGCAGGCGGTACTTGCGAGGTAATCTAATATGCTGACAACATTCCGAAATGCATTGAGAGTTGAAGAGATACGCAAAAAGCTGCTCTTTACGGCTCTGATGCTTCTGGTCATCAGAATAGGAAGCAACATTCCTATTCCGGGAGTTAATACGACATACTTCAGCGACTTTTTTGCATCACAGACCGGAGATGCATTCAATTTCTTCAATGCCATGACAGGAGGCTCATTTTCATCGATGAGCATCCTGGCATTGAGCATCACACCGTATATCACCAGCTCCATCATCATGCAGCTGATGACGATAGCTATCCCAAGGCTGGAGGAACTCCAGCGGGAGGGCGAGGACGGAAGAAGAAAGATCACTGAATATACGCGTTATGTCACGGTTGCACTTGCTCTGATTGAGTCAATTGCGATGACTATAGGATTCGGACGTCAGGGACTGCTGACGGTGTTCAGCGCAAAGAGCGTAATCGTTGCGGTATGCACGATGTCGGCAGGATCGGCGTTTCTGATGTGGATAGGTGAGAAGATCACGGACAGAGGTATCGGAAACGGTATCTCGATGGTGCTTCTTTTCAATATACTGTCCTCGCTTCCTCAGGATCTGGGGACTCTGGGCGAGCGGTTTCTCACCGGCAAGTCAGTTGCTGTCAAGGTTGTGATGATAGCCATCATCGCGGCATGCATACTGGCTATGATCGTATATGTAATAGTTCTGCAGGACGCAGAGAGAAGGATTCCGGTACAGTACTCGGGCAAGGTAGGTGCCAGCAGATACGGGCTCAGCGGAAAGAGAGCAACATATATCCCGCTGAAGGTAAACACGGCAGGCGTCATACCGGTCATATTTGCTTCGTCTCTTATGACATTCCCGGTAGTCATCGCCCAGTTCTTTAATGTTGATTACTCAACTATAGGGGGCAAGATACTTCTGGCTCTGACATCCAGCAACTGGTTCAGAACCGAGGCATGGGGATACTCAGTCGGTTTTCTGATCTATGTGGTACTGATCATAGTTTTTGCTTACTTCTACACATCGATAACCTTCAATCCGTTGGAGGTTGCCAACAATATGAAGAAGTCGGGCGGATTCATCCCGGGCATCAGACCGGGCAAGCCCACCAGCGATTATCTGAATACGATGCTCAACTTTATCGTGTTCATAGGCGCGGTAGGACTGTTGATAGTAGCGGTGGTTCCGATTGTTGTATCGGGTCTGTTCTCGGTAAGCAATCTGAGTTTCACCGGAACGTCACTGATCATCATCGTCGGTGTGGTGCTTGAGACTCTCAAGCAGATCGAGTCCATGATGGTCGTAAGAAACTACTCGGGATTCTTATCCTCTAAATAACTATCATGAAGATTATAATGTTGGGTGCCCCGGGTGCGGGCAAAGGAACTCAGGCCAAGAAGATCGCCGAGAGATTCGGCATACCGCATGTGTCTACGGGAGATATCTTCAGAGCCAATATCAAGAATCAGACGGAGCTGGGCAAGAAGGTTAAGAAGATCATCGATGCCGGACAGCTTGTTCCGGACGAACTGACGATAGGGATGCTCATGGACAGAATCCACGAAGCGGACTGCGAGAACGGATATGTACTTGACGGATACCCGCGAACCATCCCTCAGGCCGAGAATCTGACGAAGGCACTTGCACAGACCGGTGATGCGATTGATTACGCGATCAATGTTGATGTGCCGGATGAGCATATCGTCAGCAGAATGAGCGGAAGAAGGTCATGCCCGGGCTGCGGCGCCATGTACCACATCGTCTACAGTGCACCAAAGAAAGCGGGATATTGTGATTCCTGCGGTACGGAGCTTGTGATACGCGATGATGACAAGCCGGAGACAGTGAAGAACCGTCTGAATGTATATCACGAGCAGACGAGTCCGCTGATCGAGTATTACAAAGGACAGGGGAGCCTGAGAACTGTCGACGGAACTCAGGACATCGAGGAAGTATACAAGGACATTTTGGGCATACTGGAACCATGATAACTATCAAATCAGAGCGTGAGATTCAATTAATGAGAGAAGCCGGCGTGATCCTCGGCAAGGTTCACAATGAACTTGCCGGGATCATAAAGGCCGGTATGACTACAGCGGAGATCGATCGAATCGGCGAGGAGATCATCAGAGGCTACGGGTGTATACCATCATTTAAGGGCTTTGAAGGATATCCGGCGTCGATCTGCATTTCCATAAACGACGAGGTTGTGCACGGAATTCCTTCTAAAAAGAGATACCTGCAGGATGGTGATATCGTCACCTTCGATGCCGGCGTTATATGGAAAGGCTGGCAATCGGATGCAGCAAGAACACATATCATCGGAGAAGTACCCGATGAGATAAGAAAGCTTGTGGAGGTAACACAGCAGAGCTTTTTTGAAGGTGTGAAGCAGGCAAAGGCAGGAAATCACCTCAATGATATCTGCGGTGCTATTCAGGACTATGTCGATCAGTTCGGATACGGAATAGTAAGAGACCTGGTCGGACACGGGATAGGCAGGGAGATGCATGAGGATCCCGAGGTGCCAAACTTCAGGATGAACAACAAAGGACCTCTACTGAAGCCCGGCATGACGATCGCGATAGAACCCATGATCACGCTGGGGAGAGCCGATGTGGAGTGGCTGGATGACGATTGGACGGTGGTGACGGCGGACGGTTCGCCGGCCGCTCACTATGAAAATACCATCCTGATCACCAACGGCGAACCCGAGATACTCAGCCTGGTAAAGGAATGAGCATGAATTATGAGACGGGACAGATTGTAAAAAGCCTGGCAGGCCATGACAGGGATAGCTACTATATGATAGTCAGGTCAGAGGGAAGATTTATCTGGGTTGTGGACGGAGGCAAACGCAAGCTGGACAATCCCAAAAAGAAGAACACAGGACATGTACAGCTTGTGAATGTGTTTGTACCAGATTCAGACAGAGACAAAGATGAAGCTATACAGCATTTTCTTAAGTCATATGGAGGTAATTGATGTCGAAATCCGATGTAATTGAGGTCGAAGGCAGAGTCGTAGAAAAGCTTCCCAACGCCATGTTCCAGGTAGAGCTTGAGAACGGGCACAAGGTGCTTGCTCATCTGAGCGGCAAGCTGCGTGTGAACTACATACGCATCTTGGTAGGCGATAAGGTGACGATAGAGCTCTCTCCCTATGATCTATCAAAGGGTCGCATAATATGGCGTGACAAATGATAAAGTATGCTGTATAATACTAATTCGCGCGTAGAAAGGAGAGACAACGATGAAAGTCAGATCTTCGGTTAAACCGATGTGCGAAAAATGCAAAGTAATCAAGAGAAAGGGTATCATCAGAATCATTTGTGAGAACCCGAAGCACAAGCAGAGACAGGGTTGAGACCCAAGCGCAGTAAATATTAATGGAGGAATGAAATGGCTCGTATTGCAGGTGTGGATTTACCCAGAGAGAAGCGAGTAGAGATCGGCCTTACCTATATCTACGGTATCGGCGTATCCAGCTCCAACCGTATTCTCAAGGCAGCCGGAGTGGATCCCGACACACGTGTCAAGGATCTCACCGACGATGAGGTGAAGAATATCGCCGCAGTCATCAGCGAGTCTCAGGTCGTAGAGGGTGATCTCAGGAGAGAGACCGCTATGAACATCAAGAGACTGCAGGAGATAGGCTGCTATCGCGGTATCCGTCACAGAAAGGGACTTCCCTGTCGCGGACAGAAGACCAAGACCAACGCAAGAACATGCAAGGGTCCGAGGAAGACGGTCGCGAACAAGAAGAAGTGATGATGTTGTGGTATGTATCTTTTAGCAACGGGAACATACTATAGTGCAGACAAAACAAGAAAGTAGGTTAGTTTAGATGGCAAAGCAAACGTCAGCCGCAAAGCAGGCGACAAAAAAGCGCGTTAAGAAAAACGTTGAACGCGGACAGGCACATATCCAGGCATCTTTCAACAATACTATTGTAACGCTGACAGATACTCAGGGTAATGCTATATCATGGGCTAGTGCCGGTGGTCTGGGATTTAGAGGTTCAAAGAAATCTACTCCTTACGCAGCTTCAATGGCTGCAGAGACTGCTGCAAAGGCAGCTATCGTACACGGACTCAAGTATGTAGACGTTATGGTTAAAGGCCCGGGATCGGGAAGAGAGGCAGCTATCAGAGCACTGGCAGCGTGCGGTATCGAAGTAACCAGCATCAAGGATGTAACACCCGTTCCTCACAACGGATGCCGTCCGCCCAAGCGTAGAAGAGTCTGATGAGGAGGTAGAAGAAAGTGGCAGTTAACAGAGTTCCGGTTCTTAAAAGATGCAGATCACTTGACCTTGATCCTGTATATATCGGCATAGACAAGAAATCCAACAGAGAGTCCAAGCGCTCGGGCCGCAAGCTCTCAGAGTACGGCATGCAGCTGCGCGAGAAGCAGAAGGCCAAGTTCATCTACGGCGTCCTCGAGAAGCCCTTCCGCAACTACTATGCGAAGGCTTCCAAGATGAGAGGTCAGGTAGGTGAGAACCTCCTTATACTGCTGGAGTGCAGACTGGACAATGTCCTCTTCCGCATGGGCTTCGGCAGGACGAGGAAGGAGACCCGCCAGATCGTAGATCACAAGCATGTGCTCGTCAACGGCAGATGCATCAATATCCCGTCCTATCAGGTCAAGGCGGGCGACGTGATCGAGATCAAGGAGAAGTTCAAGTCATCTCCGAGATACAAGGAGATACAGGAGACGACGGCAGGACGTATCGTACCTGCATGGATCGAGTCCGATGTAGAGGCGCTCAAGGGCACGGTCAAGGCACTGCCTACAAGAGAGGAGATCGACGTACCCGTAGAGGAGCTGCAGATCGTCGAGTTGTATTCTAAGTAAGGAGCTGCAAGACCATAGGAGGTACAATTCGTGTTCAATTTTGAAAAACCCCGTATCTCATACGCAGAAACATCCGAGGACAACAAGCAGGGCAGGTTCGTGTGCGAGCCGCTGGAGAGGGGCTACGGTACTACTCTGGGCAATTCACTCAGACGTATCATGCTTTCGTCTCTGCCCGGCTGCGCCGTAAGCAAGATCAAGATAGACGGCGTGCTGCACGAGTTTTCGTCCATACCCGGGATCAAGGAGGACGTGACGGAGATCGTCATGAACGTCAAGAGCCTCGTGATCAGGAACAATACAGGCACGCAGGACACACAGACGGCATATATAGACTTTGAGGGCGAGGGCGTCATCACTGCGGCGGACATACAGTGCAACGCAGATATAGACATCCTCAACAAGGATCAGGTCATAGCGACCGTATCCGGCGGCAGGACGAAGTTCTATATGGATCTGACCATCACCTGCGGACGCGGCTATGTAGGATCCGAGAGGAACAAGTCGGAGGACGATGCCATAGGCGTCATAGCGGTCGACTCCATGTATACTCCCGTCGAGAGAGTAAATATGGCGGTGGAGAACACCCGTGTAGGTCAGCAGACCGACTACGACAAGCTCACGCTGGATGTATTTACCAACGGTGCCATGAATCCGAAGGACGCGGTGAGTCTGGCGGCGAAGGTGCTCTCGGAGCATTTCAGGATGTTCATCGATCTGTCTGAAAGAGGCATGGAGGCCGAGGTCATGACAGAGAGAGAGGACGACGAGAAGGAGAAGGTCATCGACAAGAGCATCGATGAGCTTGAACTGTCCGTTCGTTCCTACAACTGCCTCAAGAGAGCCAATATAAACACTGTCGGCGAGCTCATCGGCCGCAGTGAAGAGGATATGATGAAGGTGAGAAACCTCGGACACAAGTCGCTGGAGGAGGTCAAGGCCAAGCTCATGGAGCTGGGACTGGGCTTTAGAGCGGGCGAGGAAAGAATCTAAAAGATATGCGCATATGCAGTAAGACTGAAAGGCGTGCATATGCGTTCCATGAAGGGAGAATATAATCATGGCTATGTACAGAAAGCTGGGCAAGACCTCAAGCCAGAGGAAGGCGCTCCTGAGAAATCAGGCGACAGCTCTGATCGCCAACGGTAAGATCATCACGACAGAGGCGAGAGCCAAGGAAGTAAGAAGCGTAGTAGAGCCGCTGGTAGCACTGGCTATCAGGGAGAAGGACAACTACGAGCTCGTCAAGGTCAGCGCCAAGGTAGCGCGCAAGGACAAGGACGGCAAGAGAGTCAAGGAAGTCAAGGACGGCAAGAAGATCACCGTATATGACGAGGTCGAGAAGGAGATCAAGAAGGACAAGCCCACGAGGCTCAACGCCAGAAGAAAGATCAACTCCGTACTCTACAGTGTGACCGACGTGCCGAAGACACCCGCTCTGCGCAAGAGAAATACGCGCAAGGTAGACCTCGCGGCCAAGCTCTTTGATGAGTACGCAGTAAAGTACGCGACCACCAAGCCGAACGGCGGCTACACCAGAATCGTCAAGATCGGCCAGAGAAAAGGCGACGCAGCGATGATGGTACTGCTGGAACTGGTGTAAACCACTATGTTACATTCAAGACCCCTGCGGGCGCAGCCCGCAGGGGTCTTGCCGAATCTCTGGTTACACGGATTGCTACGAACCGCCGAATCTCTGGTTACACGGATTGCTTCGTGCTTCGCACTCCCGCAATCCTACGTCAATAGAGATTCGTAAGAATAAAGCGTGCCAGCACGTAAGATTTATCTGGTAAACTTGTGGCAGAAAAGGAG
>CAVIJY010000074.1:0-6158 GCA_963643215.1 Lachnospiraceae bacterium
GCTCGTGCTTGAATCTGGAGGACAACATATGCTGAAGGTTCATACAATAGTAACCGGACCACTTGGAGAGAATTGCTATCTGGCTGAGGATGATCAGACGAAGGAATGCATCATCATAGATCCGGGGTCGGACACATCTAAGATACTGTGGAAGATAGAGGAGAGCGGACTCACGCCGCGGGCTGTCTTTTTGACGCATTATCACTATGATCATGTAAATGCGGCGGATGATATGCGGGATGAATTCGGTATAGAGATATATTCATCAGCTGCAGAGAAGGATCTTCTGGAGATATGCTATGAGGTGCAGGAGCATCCTCAGGGACGCAGCAGCGGGGGAGTCAGATCCGATCATTATCTTGAGGATTCCCAGACCTTTACCGTCATGGGAAGGGGATGGAAGATGATGCTGACGCCGGGACATACGAAGGGGTCATGCTGCTATCTGGATATTGATGAGGGAGTACTGTTCTCCGGAGATACTTTATTTCGCGGCACCTACGGAAGGACAGATTTTTACAGCGGCAATGCCGCTGACATGCGCGACTCCCTGGTAAACAAGCTGTTTGTACTGCCGGATGAAACCCGGGTTTATCCGGGACACGGGATGCGTACATCCATAGAGCATGAGAAAAAGGCGAATCCTATACTGTTCGAGTGATCAAAGTATAAGAACAGAGAAAGAATAACTTAAGTTGCGGCTCTATATATTATTCGCTATAATGCTAAACTGACCATGAGCCGTGGCGAAGGCCGGGCTGAGAGTGGTCAAATACACAAAGAATGCCGGATATACGGCATAAACGATCATGAGGTACAGATAAGATGAAAAAAATCACAACAGTTCTGGTAAGCACGGCAGCGGCATGCGCACTGATGCTTTCCGGTTGCACATCGACAAAGGTATCGGATGCCACAAAGGATCAGCAGGATCAGCAGGCGGCATGGGAGTCATATTCTCAGGCTCTGGAAGAGAGGGATGTAAGAGCTGAGAAAGTTCCGGATTCCGATGCACCTCAGGTGTATATGGTGACTGTGTATACAGTTAAGGCAGACGGCAGCGGGCTCAAGGAGATAGTTGACGATGTAGAAAATAAAACGGGCGAGGCATTGTTTGCAAAGCTCAAGGAATATGGCGTTGTTCCCGAAGGAGCGATGCTGACGGCGTATACAGAGAAAGACGGTGAGGCAAGCGTGGAGATTACGGGAGCAGGAGAGCTCTCGCAGCTTCAGATTCAGGCCATAGCAGGTACCTATGAGGAAAGCTTTTCTCTGTCAAAGCTGACGGTTGTAGCTGACGGAAACACCATCATCAGCGAGACATACGAAGCAACGAACAACGCAGGTCCCGGAGTGCAGTAAGGAGGCATGGGATGAGGGATTGTAAGGGGAAACCGTATTATATAACGACAGCTATCGCATATGCTTCGGGCAAGCCGCATATCGGCAACACATATGAGATAGTGCTCGCCGATGCCATCGCCAGATACAAGAGGGAAGAGGGCTATGATGTCCGCTTTATGACCGGAACGGACGAGCATGGTCAGAAAATAGAAGAAAAGGCTATGGCAGCTGGAGTATCACCGAAGGAATATGTGGATACGGTGGCAAAGGAGATACGAAGAATCTTCGATCTCATGAATACTTCATATGACAAGTTCATCCGCACTACGGATCCCTATCATGAAAAGCAGGTTCAGAAGATCTTCAAAAGACTTTATGACAAGGGCGATATCTACAAGGGATATTACGAAGGTCTTTACTGTACTCCGTGTGAGTCCTTCTTTACAGAGGCGCAGCTGGTAAACGGAAGATGCCCTGACTGCGGGCGTGAGGTAAAGCCGGCCAAGGAAGAAGCGTATTTCTTCAAGATGAGCAAATACGCTGACAGACTCATACAGCATATAAATGAGCATCCTGAGTTCATACAGCCTGTTGCCCGTAAAAATGAGATGATGAACAATTTTCTCCTGCCCGGGCTGCAGGATCTTTGCGTGTCAAGAACGAGCTTTAAATGGGGTATTCCGGTGGATTTTGACGACAAGCATGTGGTTTATGTATGGCTTGACGCATTGACAAACTATATCACCGGACTCGGACTTGATATCGACGGAGATCAGAAAGATGCCGGAGCGGCCTATGCGGCGAGCAAGACGGCAGAGGCGGGAGATCCGAACAAGGGACGCGGACTGATGGAGAAGTACTGGCCGGTTGATCTGCATCTGATAGGCAAGGACATCATAAGATTCCATACCATCTACTGGCCTATCTTCCTGATGGCGCTCGATCTTCCTCTGCCCAAGCAGGTGTTCGGCCACCCGTGGCTGCTTCAGGGCGACGGAAAGATGAGTAAATCCAAGGGAAATGTGATCTATGCGGATGATCTTGCGGATATGATTGGCGTGGATGCCGTAAGATACTTCGTACTTCACGAGATGCCATTTGACAATGACGGTGTGATAAGCTGGGATCTGATAGTTGAGCGGTTTAACTCGGATCTGGCCAATATCCTCGGCAATCTGATAAGCAGAACGGTATCCATGGCAAACAAATATTTCGACGGTGTGATGACATATACCGGAGAGCCGGAGGATCAGGCACAGCAGGCAACGGATGATGATCTCAAACGCAGCGTACTTGATGCCGCTGCTGCATGCACCGCGAAGATGGATGAGCTGAGAGTTGCTGATGCTATCACACAGGTGTGGTCTATCTTCAGAAGATGCAACAAGTATATTGACGAGACCACTCCCTGGATTCTTGCCAAAGCTGAAGAGACAAGACCGAGGCTTCAGACTGTTCTGTACAATCTGGGACAGGCTATAGCGATAGGTGCATCACTTCTGTACAGCTTCATGCCGGAGACATCGGAGAAGATATTGAAGCAGATAAATTCAAGAAGACTTACTCTTGAAGAAATCGGAGCACTCCCGGAAGAAGCACCGGATGCGGCAGCAGTATGGGGACTGTATCCGTCAGGTACACGGGTTGCAGAAAAGCCGGAGATACTTTTTGCAAGGCTGGACGCGGAGGAGATGGCACAGAAGGTAGAAAAGCTTCAGGAGGCACAGCGCGCGCCGGAGCAGGCTGCGGAGAAGAAATCCGACGCTACAACCGAAGAAGGAAAACAAACTGAAGACGGCGCAGAGTCCGGAGAAGAAAAGCCAATGGATATAGAAGCAAAGGAAACCATCACCTACGATGACTTTGCCAAGCTGCAGATTCAGATTGGAGTGGTTGAGGCATGCGAGGAGGTTCCGAAGTCCAGAAAGCTTTTGAAGTCCAGAATTCGCATAGGTTCCCGGACCAGAACCATACTCAGCGGTATAAAGAACTGGTATAAGCCGGAGGACATGGTCGGACGCAAGGTCATGGTGCTCGTGAACCTTCAGCCGAGGCAGATTGCCGGCTGCATGTCGGAGGGTATGATACTGTGCGCAGAGGATGATGAAGGCAACATCGCGTTGATGTCCCCTGAGAAGGATATGAAGTCCGGAAGCATCATCTGCTGACGAAGCAGAGGCCTGCTGCGACGATGTCGAGAAAATGTCGGAGGAAGACGGACGGGATGCTTCCCGAGATAAGACATACAAATAGTGAAAAACATGGCATCGACGGCGCTGTATTGAGGTACATTGCCGTCGTTGCTATGTTTATGGATCATGTTGCATACTGCTTTCAGGAGATCATTTCACCGGAGGTATATGCGATTGCAAGAGCGGTAGGACGGATCGCATATCCCATATTTGCGTACTGTCTGGTGAGCGGATATCGACATACACATGACATAAGGGGATATGCCGAAAGACTGCTTGCTGCTGCCGCGCTGTCCGAGATTCCGTTCAATCTGATGTGCGGGTCAAAGATGATATATCCGAAGCGGCAAAATGTCATGTGGACGCTTTTGACAGCTCTTGCGATGCTTTGGGTGAGCGACAGGATAAGACCGGGGACGCATGAGAGCGGGGACATCACACAGACGGGCGCGAAGCCTGACCAAGGCGTGAGCGGCAGACGCGAAAAACTTGCACGCTGCGTGCGGGAGCAGCTAGGATGGCTTCTTGCGGGACTTGGAAGGCTGGCCGTATTCGGGGCGGCATGCGCTGCTGCAAGTCTGCTGCATTTCGATTATGAATGGGAAGGCATACTGATAGTTGCGGTATTTTCGCTTATGCCGGGTGAGATATTTGACATTCCACGCGGCAGCTATCCCAGATATTTCTTTTACGCATTTTATCCGATGCATATGCTGCTGCTGGTATTCCTGAAGTATGCAATCATAGGGATTTGATGAAATCTGATATACAATACGGAGCGAAGCCTGACATGCAATCCAATACACAAGCTGATGAAAGAGGCGGTATGAAACCAATGATCATAGATACACATGCTCACTATGATGATGAAGCCTTTGATGATGACCGCGAAAGGGTGCTGGAGAGTCTGGAGCCCGGAGGCATATACCGCGTTGTCAATATAGGTGCGAGTCTGGAGTCGTCGCAGGCCTCGCTGGCGCTGGCGAAAAGCCATGAGAATATATATGCGGCGGTCGGGATTCATCCGGAGCACGCACAGGAGATGACGGAGGCGGAGCTGGAATGCCTCAGAAAGATGAGCACGGAGCCTGAAGTTGTGGCGTGGGGAGAGATCGGACTCGATTATCACTATGAAGCGCCTTCGAGAAATATACAGAAGGACTGCTTTGTCCGGCAGCTTGAGGCGGCGCGGGAGATGAAGCTTCCTGTTGCGGTGCATTCACGGGATGCTGCGCAGGATACCCTTGACATCATGACAGCGAATCGCGCAGGTGAGATCGGGGGAGTTGTGCATTGCTATTCTTACGGGGTGGAGTTTGCGAAGAAATATCTTGATATGGGGATGTATTTCGGCATCGGGGGCGTGATTACATTTAAAAATGCAAGGAAGCTGGCAGAGGTTGTCGAATATCTTCCGATGGATGCCATAGTACTGGAAACGGATTGCCCTTATATGGCCCCTACTCCGTACAGGGGAAAAAGGAACAACTCGACGCTGCTGCAATATGTGGTTCAAAGAATAGCACAGATCAAGAATATCCCGCAGGAAGATGTGATGCGGATCACCGGAATCAATGCATATAAGCTTTATCCAAAACTCGGAGAGTACCCATGGACCTGATAGATCCGCGAAAAACAATAGAAGTCATACAAAAGCATGAGTTTACATTCAGCAAGAAATTCGGCCAGAACTTTCTGATAGACAGCCATGTGCTGGACAAGATCATCGCATCCTCGGGCGTGGGGCCGGAAGATGTGGTGCTGGAGATCGGCCCGGGGATAGGAACCATGACACAGCAGCTCGCCAGACATGCGGCCAGAGTTATAGCTGTGGAGATAGACAAGGATCTGATTCCTATATTGAGAGAGACATTGGCGGAGGAGACCGATGAGAAGACCGGCAATGTGAGAATCATCAATGAGGATATAATGAAGGTGGATCTGTGCCGGCTGGCACAGGATGAAGGCAAAGGCAGGAAGCTAAAGGTCGTAGCCAATCTGCCTTACTATATCACTACGCCGATCATCATGGCCTTGTTTGAGTCAGGCGCACCCATAGACACGGTTACGGTTATGGTTCAACGCGAGGTCGCAGAGCGCATGAAGGCGCTGCCGGGGACTAAGGACTACGGAGCATTGTCACTGGCGGTTCAATACTATGCCAGACCGTATATTGCGGCATATGTGCCGCAAAATTGCTTTATGCCGCGCCCGAAGGTCGGAAGCGCCGTGATCACACTGACACGGTTTGCAGAGCCGCCGGTGCAGACAAAGGATGTAAAGCTGATGTTTGCACTTATACGCGCCGGCTTCAATCAGAGGAGAAAGACGATTCAGAACGGGATCTCCAATGCTGCGGAGCTTGCGTATGATAAGCAGGATGTGGCAAAGGCACTGGAAGAGATGAGTCTGCCCGCGGGCGTGCGGGCTGAGGCGCTGACACTGGAACAGTTTGCAGAGCTTGCGGATCTGCTGTCCGAGTGCGGACGGTGAGAGATGCTTTAAGATATCACAGAGGATTCTCATATGCGGGCGTCATAAACCTGCTCTCCGGCTTATATGCTAACATGCCGCAGGAGGATGAGCTTTGATACTGCAACCGGATTTGTAAATAAAATGGGC
>CAVIJY010000075.1:0-5947 GCA_963643215.1 Lachnospiraceae bacterium
TGCCCTCGCTCTCCACCTTC
The DNA here is from genome assembly GCA_963643215.1 of Lachnospiraceae bacterium. Taxonomy (GTDB): domain Bacteria; phylum Bacillota; class Clostridia; order Lachnospirales; family Lachnospiraceae; genus Darwinimomas. The sequence goes on from CAVIJY010000075.1 coordinate 21, forward strand.
ACGGGGCGGACATTCGCATACAGATCAAGCTCTCTTCTCAGCGTGACATTGGCGCTTTCAAGGCTGCCTCCCTTGGGCGTCTCTGTGGGACCCTTCAGCAGTACGTCGCAGGACTTGATATCTGCCATGACATCATCCGGAACCGATTTCCCGCTTTCTCTCCTGTTCTCTATGGTCAGGCCGCTTATGGGCTTGAACTCTACTCTTCCCGAGGCTATCTCATCCTTCAGGAGAGCGTCAAGCACCTTCCTTGCCTGCCGCACGATCAGCGGTCCGATTCCGTCTCCTTCGATAAGGCCTACCACTATCCGATCCTTCGTCGAATAATCAACTGCCGGTGCGCTTTTTTCCATAGCAAGTGCCCGCTCTGCCTGCTTCGTCAGGAGCTCCCTGTAATGCTCAACTGCTGCGTCTATAGCGCCAAGTTCTGCTGCCGTCATCTTTCGGTCTGCCTTTCTTCGTATAGGCTCCCCTCTTTGGGTGCAACTACGATTATAGTCACAATCTTTGTCTTGTCAAGCCGTAAGCTTTTATGTGTTGATGTGTCAAACCCGGCTCAAGGCTCCGCCCGAGAGCTCCTCTATCTTCTTTTCAAGCTCGGCGGTGGATATGTTCGTCTGTCTTCCGGCGCAGTACTGTCCGTCCACCCATTCCTTGAGCTGCTCCACAAGCCTGTCATGCTTGCTTACCTGCATGGATGGCCCGAGGTCGTAATTGACGTTGATCCAGTATGCTATTCCGGCCAGACCGGAGCTTTGTCCTATCATCACCAGCGGCTTTCTTGACAGCAGCTTTCCTGTGTTGAAGATATTGTATATCTCCTGATCCTTGAGCATTCCGTCGGCATGTATTCCCGCTCTGGTGACATTAAAATCCCGCCCGACAAACGGCGTCATATGCGGAATCCTGTATCCTATTTCATGCTTGTAATAATCAGCTATCTCCGTGATGACCGTCGGATCCATTCCGTCAAATGTTCCCCTGAGCGAGGCATATTCAAAAACCATCGCCTCAAGCGGGATATTGCCGGTTCGCTCGCCTATCCCCAGGAGCGAGCAGTTGACCGCGGACGCGCCGTACAGCCAAGCCGTGGACGCATTGGCTACTGATTTATAAAAATCATTGTGTCCGTGCCATTCCAGGCATTCACTTGATACATCAGAGTAATGCTGCAGCCCGTATATGATGCCCGCCACGCTTCGCGGAAGCGCCGCCTCAGTGAACGGAACTCCGTACCCCATGGTGTCGCAGGCTCTGATCTTGACCGGTATCCCGGCCTCCTTCGATCTGTCCATCAGCGCATTGACAAAGGGAACCACAAATCCGTAGAAGTCCGCTCTCGTCACATCCTCAAGATGGCATCTCGGGATCACTCCCTGCTCAAAGGCCATGTCGACCGTCTCCAGATACTGCTTCATGACCTGTGAGCGCGTCATCCCCAGCTTCTTGAAGATATGATAGTCCGAGCACGATGTCAGTATGCCGGTTTCCCTGATTCCTGTATCCTTGACCAGCTTGAAATCGTTCTTGCTGGCCCTGATCCATGTTGTTATCTGCGGAAATTCAAGTCCTGTATCCATGCATCTGGCTATCGCCTCTCTGTCCTTCTCACTGTAGACGAAAAATTCGGTCTGCCTGATGATTCCGTTGGGCCCTCCAAGTCTGGATAGGAGTCTGTAGATATCAACGATCTGATCTGCAGTATACGGCTCGATGGATTGCTGGCCGTCGCGAAATGTGGTATCCGTGATCCATATCCTCTCCGGCATGCCCATCGGTACTCTGCGGTGGTTGAATACGACTCTCGGTACGCTGTCGTAGTCAAAGATATCTCTGTACAGATTCGGTTCCTCTACATCCTGCAGTGAATACTTGAACGATTTATATTCCAGCAGATTCGTCTTGTCAGACAGCTCCAGCATAGCCTGTTCCTCCCCGTTGAGTCGTGATATATGTGAGTCCGATTATATACACAATATTTATTTTGTCAATACCACAAGTTTTTTATTTATAAGAACCCTATTTACAAGAATCATCAACAGACCGCAAAGCAGCTGCAGAAAGCATGCTTTGCGGTTTTTTGCAGTCGGGCATTTGCATTCCGCTTCGATCGGTGCCGAACAGGCACGCTTTATGGCATCTCCGTATGCGGGGGCTTCGGCGCACTGCATGCGCAAAAAAAGACGCCGCCCGCATTCTTAGGCCGCGTCTTTTCGCGCTTTCTTAACCAGTTTTATAAGTTTTATAAAGCCTACAGATCTGCCTTTGTCAGCAGCTTTACATCATGCTCCTTCAGTATGGCCTCGGCTCTGTCATTGTCACTGACCCGCATGATCACGAATGCATTGTTTTCGTCACGGTTCGTCGCGGCATATACATACTCGATATTGATGCCGCCCTCCGACAGCTCCTCCACAATCTCAGACATGCCTCCTGGCACATCCGGCACGGCGAAGGCAAGCACCTCTCTGGCACTTACCGTAAGTCCCCGCTCCTTGAGCGTCAGAAACGCCCGGTCAGGGTCATCGCACAGCACTCTGAGTATGCCGTAGTTTTTTGTATCTGCAAGGCTTATCGCCCTCATGTCTATGTGCGCATCGGCCATGGCCCTCGTGACATCCGCGAGGCCACCTATTCTGTTCTCAACATATACGGATAACTGCTTTACAGCCATAGCTTCCTCCTTTTCACTTATGCTTTGCTTATACGAGCTTTCGCCTGTCGATGACGCGTACCGCCTTGCCCTCGCTCCTTGCTATAGTCTGCGGTGCCTGCAGGTGCACCCTCGGCTGGATGCCCGTCATGTTCTTTATGGCATTTTGAAGCTTCTTTTCCTTCTCGTCCACATTCTTTACAGCATCATCAAATTCATCTGACAGAAACTCCACATATACGTCAAAAGTATCCGTTGTTCCGACTCTGTCGACAACGATCAGATAGTTCACGGAGTATCCCTCGTTGATCAGCACAGCCTCTATCTGTGACGGGAATACATTGACTCCCTTGATGATCATCATATCATCGCTTCGGCCCATGGGCTTTGCCATCTTGATAAATGTGCGCCCGCAGCTGCATTTCTTCCTGCTGAGAACACAGATATCTCTCGTTCTGTAGCGAATCATGGGAAATGCTTCCTTATCAAGGCTTGTAAATACCAGCTCTCCCTTGGTGCCCTCCGGAAGAACCTCTCCCGTCTGCGGATTGATGATCTCCGCAATGAAATGGTCCTCATTGATATGCATACCGGACTGCTCTTCACACTCAAAAGCTACTCCGGGTCCTGAAAGCTCTGTCAGGCCGTATATGTCATATGCCTTGATTCCGAGCATATTCTCGATGCTTCTGCGCATCTCCTGCGTCCACGGCTCTGCCCCGAATATGCCTGCCTTGAGCGGGATCTGATCCGGCTTGTAGCCCTTTGCGGCAAGCGTCTCTCCTATATACGCGGCATATGACGGTGTGCAGCAAAGCATCGTCGCTCCCATGTCCATGATAAACTGCATCTGCCGGTCTGTATTGCCGGAGCTCATGGGCAATGTCATGGAGCCGACCTTGTGAGAGCCTCCGTCCAGTCCCAGCCCTCCGGTGAAAAGCCCGTAGCCGTAGCTCACCTGCACCACATCGTCCTGTGTCCCTCCTGCTGCAACTATGGCTCTGGCGCAGCAGTCATACCAGAGGTCTATATCATGCTGCGTATAAAAGGCTACAACCCTCTTTCCGGTGGTTCCCGAGGTGGAATGTATCCTCACCACATCCTTTCGCGGAACACCCATGAATCCGTAGGGATATGCATCCCTGAGATCGCTTTTCGAGATAAACGGGAGCTTGTGCAGATCCTCTATGCCGTGTATGTCCTCAGGCTTCACACCCTGCTTGTCCATCAGCGCTCTGTAGTACTCCACATTATCATATGCATGTCTTACCTGTCTTACAAGCTTTTCCGATTGCAGTGCTTTCAGCTTGCTCACGGGCATAGTTTCTATCTCTTTCTGGTAGTAATTCGACATCTTCCGACTCCCTGTCTTTGGGTATTTTGCCAATCCGTTTCCCGAGGCTCTGTACCCGTTGTATTTTCAGTCCTGTTTTGGTATAGTATCACAAAATTATTTCCTTCAAAAGGTGCAAAACGCATAAAATGTGGAAAAGTGTTCCATAAATCGAAAAACACCGAAAGGAGTCCTGTATGGATAATATCATCATCACTGTGGTCGGAAAGGATCGGGTCGGAATCATCGCCCGTGTCTGTACATATCTTTCCGAATCCGGTATCAATATTCTGGATATCTCCCAGACTATTGTCAGCGGTTATTTCAACATGATAGTGATCGCGGATATGACGGCCTGCGGCAAGACATTTGAGGTTGTCTCGGATGAGCTCGGCGCTATAGGCAAAGAGATGGGCATGGTGATCAATTCTCAGCGTGAAGGCATCTTCACTGCTATGCATAGGATCTGAGGCTTATGATAAACTTAAACGAGATACTTGAGACAAACAAGATGATAGAGCACGATCTGCTGGATGTGCGTACCATCACTATGGGCATCAGCCTTCTGGACTGCATCGACGGCGATCTTAAGACTGTCAACAGGAACATCTATGACAAGATTCTGCGCTGCGCCGGCAGGCTTGTTGAAACAGGCGAGCTTATATCCAAGGACTACGGCATACCTATAGTCAACAAGCGCGTTTCGGTGACGCCCATCTCACTGATCGGCGGCGCCGCATGCCGCACACCGGAGGATTTTGTCACCATCGCAGAAACCCTCGACAAAGCAGCCGGAGCCATAGGAATAAACTTCATAGGCGGCTACTCCGCTCTGGTCAACAAGGCGATGACGCCCGCCGACAGACTGCTCATAGAATCTATCCCGCAGGCTTTAGCCGAAACCGATATGGTATGCTCATCGGTCAATGTGGGCTCCACAAAAACCGGCATAGATATGGATGCTGTACGCCTCATGGGAAGTATAGTCAAAAAAACCGCAGAGGCGACTGCGGACAGGGGCTCCATCGGATGTGCCAAGCTCGTGGTCTTCTGCAACGCCCCCGATGACAACCCGTTTATGGCCGGAGCGTTTCACGGTGTGACAGAGGGCGATACCGTCATCAATGTCGGTGTCAGCGGTCCCGGCGTTGTCCGCTCCGCGCTCACTCATGTCCGCGGCGAAAGCTTTGAGGTTCTTTGTGAAACCATAAAGAAGACCGCCTTCAAGATCACAAGAGTCGGACAGCTGGTTGCCAGGGAGGCATCGGAGCGTTTGGGCGTGCCTTTCGGCATAGTGGATCTGTCTCTTGCGCCGACACCGGCCGTCGGTGACTCGGTGGCAGAGATTCTGGAGGAGATGGGCCTTGAAAAGGTCGGCGCACCCGGCACCACCGCCGCGCTGGCTATTCTCAATGATCAGGTCAAAAAGGGCGGTGTCATGGCATCCTCGTATGTGGGCGGGCTCTCCGGCGCATTCATCCCCGTCAGTGAAGATCAGGGGATGATAGACGCGGTCAGTGCGGGCGCTCTCACTCTCGAGAAGCTGGAGGCGATGACATGCGTGTGCTCCGTAGGGCTTGACATGATAGCCATACCCGGCGACACGCCCGATACCACCATCGCCGGAATCATCGCCGACGAGGTGGCCATAGGTATGATAAACCAGAAAACCACTGCGGTTCGGCTCATACCCGTGATAGGCAAAACCGTCGGCGAGCAGGTCGAGTTCGGCGGACTTCTCGGTTACGCGCCTGTCATAGATGTCAACTCCTTCTCATGCGCCGGCTTTGTCAATCGAAGCGGACGCGTACCCGCCCCGATACACAGCTTTAAAAACTGACAGTCCGACACGGTCATAGCAGCAAGATAGAGACAATGCGGATTCCGTGTCGTCAGATCACAACAGCAACATAAAGACAGCGCGGCCTTCATGCCGGCAGC
>CAVIJY010000076.1:0-4465 GCA_963643215.1 Lachnospiraceae bacterium
AAAGAACACCGTCTTGACACAACTTGAATATATAGTTATAAAAAGAGTGTGTGTTATATGAAGTATAGAACAGGAGAATACTCATGGGAAATAATCAAAATCAGGGCGGTGCGGGCAGTGACGGCCCGGGCGACGACAACAGACAGAGACTGCAGAGCTGGATAAGGATATACCTGATCTCGCTGGCAGCGGTCATACTTTTCAATGCATTTCTCTTCCCCAGGTTTACGGACAAGGTGGTGCATTCCGTTGACTACGGTACATTTGTCACTATGCTTGAAAACGGAGAGCTGAGCACAGTACAGCTTGAGGACACGGTTATTTACTTTGTAGACAAGAATAACCAGACATACAAGACCAATGCTATCTCACAGGATCAGAATCTGGTGGACAGGCTGATCGCAGCAAAGGATGTAAAGTTCGACAAGGTCTATGAGCAGAGAAGTCTGCTGCAGACGATACTTATAGACTGGATATTCCCGTTCCTTCCGATGATATTGCTGTTTGCATGGATCAGCAATATGGCAAAAAAACGCGGCGGAATGGGCGGCGGAATGGGCAGCATGATGTTTGGCGGCAAGTCTGCGGGCAAGGAGTACAAGCCGGATGAGTCGGAGCCGGTCAGCTTTGCTGATGTGGCAGGCCAGGATGAGGCCAAGGAAAGCCTTCAGGAGATAGTTGATTTCCTGAAGAATCCTACAAAATACGAGGCTATCGGAGCTAAGATGCCGAAGGGCGCTCTTTTGGTCGGACCTCCCGGAACAGGAAAGACGCTGATTGCGAGAGCTATAGCGGGAGAGGCGGGAGTTCCGTTCTTCTCCATAGCCGGATCCGAATTTGTGGAGATGTTTGTCGGAATGGGCGCGAGCAAGGTGCGGGATCTGTTTGATCAGGCGGGAAAGAAGGCACCATGCATCATATTTATAGATGAGATAGATACCATCGGCAAGAAGCGTGATAGCGGAACAGGCTTCGGAGGCAATGATGAGCGTGAGCAGACACTCAATCAGCTGCTGACGGAGATGGACGGATTTGACGCAACAAAGGGAGTAGTTATTCTTGCGGCTACAAACCGTCCGGAGAGTCTTGATCCGGCGCTGCTTCGCCCGGGACGGTTCGACAGAAGAATCCCGCTTGAGCTTCCGGATCAGCTGGGACGCGAGCAGATACTCAAACTTCACGCAAAGAAGGTCAAGCTGGCCGATAATATCGACTTCAATGTGATAGCAAGGATGACTGCCGGTGCTTCAGGTGCCGAGCTGGCCAACATCATCAATGAGGCCGCGCTTGGAGCGGTGAGAAACGGCAGAAAGCATGTAGTTCAGGCAGATCTTCAGGAGGCTGTGGATACCATCCTGGCCGGAGCGCAGAAGAAGAATGATATACTGACGGAGAAGGAGAAGGCTATAGTAGCATACCACGAGGTGGGACATGCGCTTGTAGCCGCTCTGCAGACAAACTCGGCGCCGGTGCAGAAGATCACGATAGTGCCCAGAACCAGCGGAGCCCTCGGCTTTACCATGCAGGTGGATTCGGAGCAGAGAAACCTCATGACCAAGGATGAGATGCTTGCCAAGATAGCCACCTATACGGGCGGCCGTGCCGCAGAGGAATTAATATTCCATTCCGTGACCAACGGTGCAAGCAACGATATCGAGCAGGCTACGAAGCTTGCAAGAGCTATGATTACAAGATACGGCATGAGCGACGAGTTCGACATGGTTGCTCTTGAGACGGTCAGGGGAGCATATCTGGGAGGAGATTCTTCTCTGGCATGCAGTGAAACCACGGCAGCGGAGATAGACCGCGTGGTGACTCGCATCGTAAAGGAGCAGCATCAAAAAGCATACGATCTGCTCAAGAACAACAAGAAGAAGCTTGATGAGATAAGCAAGTTCCTCTACGAGAAGGAAACCATAACCGGAGAGGAGTTCATGGAGATACTGCTGAGGAAGAACGAGGAGCCCGCTGCAGCGCAGAGCAGCTCAGACGGAGAGGCGGCAGATACAAACCGGCAGGATAGCTGATCGGCATTCATACGCTCGTGCGAAAGAAAAACGAGCATGCCACCCTGTAGACGGATCGCGGAAGAAATCAGTAAAAGAAACAGAAAAGACAGCCTAAGCAGATGATGCGGAGGCTGTCTTTTATTGATTTTGGCACAGCATGATTATAAAATGAAAAATACTGAATCGTGTGGCGGCAAGGTGCCGACGGGAGATTCAGGCGTCATATACTACGCGGAGGAAACTTATGAAAAAAGGAAAAAGGATCGCAGCGCTGTTTCTGAGCCTTGCGATGGGGACAACAGCGCTGATGCAGACAGCGGCATATGCGGCGCCGTCAGAGGCACCGAAGCAGCCGGGAGATCCGGTACAGGCAGGTAAATATCTGCTGGAGAACCGGCAGGAGTACATAGTACAGCCTACAGAGACATATGAATCCACAGAGACATTTCCGGAATACTTTGATCTGAGAGATAAGGGAGTGGTGACTCCGGTAAAGCTTCAAAACCCGTGGGGGACATGCTGGGGCTTTGCGGCGATCGCAGCCTCCGAGACCAGTATACTCTCATCCATGGGAAAAACATATGACGAAACGGGACTGGATCTGTCAGAGCATCATCTGGCATGGTTTGCGGGAACGCAGCTTCATGACGGATCAAGCCAGGACGGCGAGGGAATCGTGATCACTGAAGAGAACATGAACCCGTTCCAGACTGGCGGGATCATGTATACCGCAACATCCGTATTTTCATCCGGCATAGGACCGGTGGCAGAGGATGTAGTGCCCTACAGAGGCAAGAACAGCAAGACTATGGGAATATTGTTTTATAATGTCTGCTATTCGGATGATGATGACTGGTCGCTCCCGGATGAGTACCAGTTTCTGCAGAAATATGAGCTTGAAGAGTCAAGTATACTTCCGGATCCGGCTATATTTGATCAGTCCAAGGATGTTGACGAATATGACGATATAGCAGAGATATATTACGGATACAATCAGGCCGGAACCGATGCGATCAAGAGGGAGCTCATGGCAGGCCGCGCAGTTTCTGTAGCGTTCGCAGCGGACACATATCTTCCGGGACAGGGGGATGATGAAACGGCCGAATATCTGAATACAGAGGGCGATAAGTGGCTGCATTATACATATAAGCCCGATATGGTCACTCATGCCGTAACCATAGTCGGATGGGATGACAGCATAAAGGCGACTGACTTTCTGGATCATACCAATGACCCGGATGGGGATGGACAGCCGCATTTTCCGGAGAAGGACGGCGCATGGATAGTAAAGAACAGCTGGGGCTCGGGAGAAGTGCAGTTTCCGAACAATATGGATTTCTGGGGCAATCTGGACATAGCCGGAGTGCATGACGGATATTTCTATATATCATACTATGACAAGAGCCTCGTATGCCCGGAGACATTTCAGTACAATATCGACGATGTGACAGGAGAGCATGTATATATCATCGATCAGTATGATTACCTGCAGACAGAGGGCGTATCCGGGTGGATGGATGAGAAGCCGCTGATCATGGCCAATGTCTTCACTGCGGAGGAGGATCAGATCATCAGGAGAGTGTCCACAGAGACCAATATAGCTGATGAGACGGTTACATATGAGATATATCTTCTCGATGCCGATGCGCAGATGCCTACTGACGGCGAGCTTGTCTCGAAGGTTAAGGCATACTACGAGTATCCCGGATATCACAGGACATCCCTGAAGGACAGTGTACGGGTGAACAAGGGACAGAGATATGCTGTCGTAGTGACGCAGGAGGCGGACTACGAGGGAAAGCATTACTATGACTTCAACACCGCAAAGCGCAAGAATGAGCATGGTATGGAAGAATCGAATGCTCTGGTACGCGAAAAGCACGCAGGTGAGGATGAGAAGTCATATTTCAATGAGCTTTCGCATTCCTACGGAGTAGGCATAGTCAACCCGGGGGAGAGCTATGTATATATAGACGATCTCGGATACTGGTCGGATTTCTCACAGGTCATCCCCGAGCTGCAGAAGGATGAAAAGCTGTCATGGTATGATTTTGATAACTTTCCGATCAAGACATATTCAACATTTGCCGATGCATCTGCGGAACTGGCGGCTTCTCAGGCCAGCGTGCTGCCGGATCTCGGATATGCAGAGCCGGCAACGCAGATCAATACGCGGATGCTGGTTATCTGCGTAATCGCGGTTCTGCTGATATTCACGCTGATTGTGGTAGGAGCGATCCTGATCATCATACATATACTTAAAAAGCGCAAGGCAAAGCGAATGCAGCAGGTTCAGGAGGGTCAAGCTCGGGAGGATCAGCCTCAGGCGGATCAGACCCAGGAGAGTCAACCTCTGGAGAGTCAGATTCAGGATGGGCAGACTTCGACGGATCAGTCGCAGGATGACCCCGACGGAACGGAAACCGGCGGTAAGGAAGACCCGGAGCCCGAGGACA
>CAVIJY010000076.1:4684-5939 GCA_963643215.1 Lachnospiraceae bacterium
CGGCTTCCTTCCAAGCGCGTGCTGGCAGACCGCTTCGGGGTGAGTGTCATCACCATAGAGCACGCATATGAGCTGCTGCGCGATGAGGGATACGCAAGCTCCAGAGAAAAAAGCGGGTATTATGCAGCATTTCGCGCTGAGGACGGATGGAACTCGCAGCCGGGACGCCATGATGCGGTATCGCCAAAGAGTTCTCGGGGCGTTCATACAGCGAACGAGGAGCACAGGATGTACTTTCCGTTTCCGACATATGCGCGAACAGTACGCAAGGTGCTGTCGGACTACGGCGAGACGCTGTTTATCAAGTCTCCGAAGCGCGGAAGTGATGTGCTGCGGTGCGCGATCGCGGACTATCTGGTTCGCGGACGGGGCATGAAGATCACCAAGGATCAGGTGATAGTCGGATCAGGATCCGAATACATGTACGGAATCATAGTGCAGATGCTCGGAAATGATCGGATCTATGCGGTTGAGAATCCCTCATATGACAAGATCAGCATGTCATACATGGCGGGAGGAGCAGCGTGTGAATTTCTGGATTTCGCCGGAGACGGAATAGAGGACAGCGCGCTGGCAGCATCCAGAGCATCAGTGCTTCATATCACATCATACAGAAGCTATCCGAGCGGAATCACGGCCTCGGCATCAAAGCGTGCAGGATATCTGCGATGGGCATCAAGGCGCGACGCGTATATAGTTGAGGATGATTTTGAATCGGAGTTTTCGCTGTCATCAAAGCCTGAGGATACAGTGTTCTCCATGGATCGTGACGGAAGAGTGATATATCTGAATACATTTACCAGGACTATCTCTCCGTCGATGCGTGTAAGCTATATGGTGCTTCCTGAAAGGCTCAACGCAATATTTGACGAAAAGGTGGGCACCTTTTCATCCACAGTTCCGACGATAGATCAATATGTGCTTGCGGAGCTTTTAAACGGAGGAGAGTTTGAACGGCATATCAACCGCGTGAGAAGGCGGCTGCGGGCCATGCGTGATGAGGCGGAGCGTGCGCGGTAGGAGGTGCTGACGAACACACAGAATGAACCTTGCCGGGTTTGTGCAAAAATGTGCAAATACCGGCGAGGTTTTTTTAATATTCGGGAATTTGTCACTTGCATATTTATGCATATAAGATGTATATTGTTGCAATACAAAGCTAAGACAATCATGAAGCGGACATGCGGGAAATGGAGAAACAAGTTTGGAAGTAAACTTCCAAACTTGATTGGCGATTCAAATACGAGCGTGTGCA
>CAVIJY010000077.1:0-5815 GCA_963643215.1 Lachnospiraceae bacterium
GAACCCTCAGCCGGTCTTAAATTGGATAATTCCATGACTTGAACCTCCTTAGATCTCTTCTACTTTTACAAGATGTCTTACATGCCAGATCATACCGCGAACGGCATTGTTGTCGGGCATCTCAACAACCTTGTGCATCTTTGTAAGTCCAAGTGCTTCGCATGTTGCTCTCTGCTTCGGGATCGCGCCGATCGGGGACTTCACTAATTCGATTTTCAACTTTTCTGCCATAGTTATATCCTCCTTAGTTATGCCATGAGATCCTGGACAGAGACGCCGCGAAGTCCTGCAACTTCCTCAGGTGTCTTAAGTGACTGAAGACCAGCCATAACGGCAAGTACTACATTGGTCTTATTGTTTGAACCAAGCGACTTTGTACGGATATTCTTTACTCCGGCCAGCTCAACAACGGCACGTACAGCGCCGCCTGCTATGATACCGGTACCTTCGGGAGCTCTCTTAAGGAGTACTCTCGCACTTCCGTATGTGCCGATATAGTCATGGGGGATGCTCTTGGTCTCCTGATCCAGCGGAATCTCGACAATGTTTCTTGCGGCTGCGTCTCTTCCCTTACGGATAGCCTCCGAAACCTCGCCTGCCTTGCCAAGGCCGATACCTACATGACCGTTGCCGTCGCCTACTACTACAAGAGCGGAAAATCTCATGGTACGACCACCCTTGACGGTTTTAGATACACGCTTGATGTTAACGACTCTGTCGATCAGCTCAAGCTTGCTTGCATCAAATGTCTGCTTCATGTCGTTCTCCTCTCTTAGAATTGTAATCCGGCTTCGCGCGCAGCATCGGCTAGTGCTGCTACTCTGCCCTGATACTTGAATCCGCCCCTGTCAAAAACAACCTCGCTGATGCCCTTGTCGAGAGCTCTCTTTGCTACGAGGCTTCCGACAAACTTAGCTGCTTCGACATCATTGGTATGCTCGATCTGGCTCTTAACTTCCTTCTCAACTGTTGAAGCACTGACCAGTGTATTCTGCGCGGCATCATCGATGATCTGTGCGTAGATATGACTGTTGCTTCTGAATACTGCAAGACGCGGTCTCTCGGCGGTTCCTGAGAAACGGTTGCGTAATCTCTGGTGCTTCTTGATTCGAAGTATAGATTTATCCTGCTTGCTAACCATTCTATTCTCCTCCTATCACTTCTTACCGGTCTTGCCGACTTTGCGTCTGATATGCTCTTCCTGGTATTTGATACCCTTGCCCTTGTACGGCTCGGGTCCGCGCTTACCTCTGATCTCAGCTGCAAACTGGCCAACCTTTTCTTTGTCGATACCCTGCACCTTGATGATGTTCTGACCCTCGACAACTGTTGTGATGCCTTCGGGATCCGTCATCTCTACCGGATGCGAATATCCAAGTGAAAGTGTGAGGACTTTGCCTGACTTAGCTGCTCTGTAACCTACACCATTGATCTCCAGGGTCTTCTCATAGCCCGTGGTTACACCTGTCACCATGTTGTGAATCAATGTTCTTGTGAGGCCGTGCAGTGACTTGTTTCTCTTGAGGTCATTGGGTCTCTCAACGATGATATGGCCGTCTTCCTCTTTGATTGTCATCTCTGAGGGAAGCGTGCGCTCAAGTGTACCCTTAGGTCCTTTTACAGTCACATGATTATTTTCTGCGATCGTTACAGTTACGCCTGCGGGGATCGCGATAGGCATTCTTCCGATTCGTGACATGCCGTCTTCCTCCTAAACTGTTTTATGTTCGGCTGCGTCGCCGTTTGTTATTTATTACCAGACAAATGCAAGTACTTCGCCGCCGACTCCGAGCTTACGAGCTTCTTTATCTGTGATTACACCCTGGTTTGTGGAGATGATAGCCGTACCAAGTCCTCCGAGTACCTTCGGAATATCTTCCTTGTTGGCGTAGATACGCAGACCGGGCTTGGAGATCTTCTTGATACCGCTGATGATCTTCTGATTCTTGTCTGCACCATACTTAAGAGTAATGCGGATATTCTTGAAATTGCCTGCATCCACGAGCTCATATCCCTTTACATAGCCTTCCTTAACCAGGATGTCGGCAATCGCAATCTTCATCTTGGATGCGGGGATATCAACCTCGTCGTGTTTTGCTGTATTTGCATTACGGATTCTTGTAAGCATATCAGCAATCGGATCGCTCTGTGTCATAGTACACTCCTTCTTTTATGTTTCTTTTGTCTTATGCGGTCATTCCGTGCTCAGCTACTCTGCCGGAATCTTCCGCGCATCGGCCGGCGCAGTACCGTCCGACTCATGATCTTTTCAGACAGCGAGGCCGGCAGCCTCTCCTTCAGGAGCTGCCCGCCGGATGCGTCTGTTTACCAGCTTGCTTTCTTCACACCGGGAATCTCGCCTTTGTATGCAAGCTCTCTGAAGCAGATTCTGCAGATCCCGTACTTTCTGAGAACAGAATGCGGACGGCCGCAGATACGGCATCTTGAGTATGCTCTTGTAGAGAACTTAGCCGGACGAGCCTGGCGGATCTTCATTGACTTCTTAGCCATCTTTTCCTCCGATTAGCGTGCTTTTCTTACTTTGAGAAAGGCATGTTGAAGAAGGTAAGCAGCTGTCTCGCCTCTTCATCTGTCTTTGCTGTAGTTACGAATATGATATCCATTCCGCGAACCTTATCTATCTTGTCGTACTCGATCTCAGGAAAGATAAGCTGCTCTTTGATACCCAGTGCGTAATTGCCTCTGCCGTCAAATGCGTCCGGGTTTACGCCTCTGAAGTCACGTACTCGGGGAAGCGCGAGGTTGATAAGACGATCCGCGAACTCGTACATCTTATCTCCGCGAAGCGTTACCTTGCATCCTATCGGCTGACCCTCACGAACCTTGAAGTTGGCGATATTCTTTTTGGACTTTGTGATAACCGCATGCTGTCCTGTGATGATCTCGAGGTCTCTGACTGCCGAGTCGAGGACTTTCACATTTTCCTTTGCTTCGCCAACGCCCATGTTGATGACGATCTTGTCGAGCTTCGGAACCTGCATGATATTCTTGTAACCGAACTTTTCGATCATTTTCTTTACGATTTCCTGATCATAGAGCTCTTTTAATCTGGCCACTTGTTTTCTCCTCCTTTCCTCGATCAATCAATAACCTTGCCGGTCTTCTTAGCAACACGAACCTTCTTGCCGTCCTTTACCTCGAAGCCGACTCTTGTCGCCTGTCCGTCTACGACGAGCATGACATTGGAGACATGAATCGCGCCCTCCTGAGAGATGATTCCGCCCTGAGGATTGGTCTGGCTGGGCTTTGCATGCTTTGTCTGCATGTTGCAGCCCTCTACCTTTACGGTATTGTTCTTCATATCAATGCTTACGACCTTGCCGATCTTGCCTTTGTCCTTGCCGGTTATGATCTTCACAGTATCATTCTTCTTGATCTTATGCATAACGGCCTCCTTATAATACTTCCGGTGCCAGAGATACGATCTTCATGAATGATTTCTCACGAAGCTCTCTTGCTACGGGTCCAAATATACGCGTTCCTACCGGAGTCTTGTCGTCCTTGATGACAACGGCTGCATTCTCGTCGAATCTGATATAAGAGCCATCCTTACGATGTGTCTTCTGAACGGTTCTTACGACAACAGCCTTGACAACGTCGCCCTTCTTTACTACACCGCCGGGAGCGGCATCCTTGACGCTGGCAACGATGACATCGCCGATGTGGGCATATCTTCTTGTAGATCCGCCCATAACGCGGATGCAAAGGAGTTCCTTGGCACCTGTGTTATCAGCTACTCTAAGTCTTGTTTCCTGCTGAATCATGCTTATAACTCCTTTCTGATTATTTAGCCTTCTCTACGATCTCGACAAGTCTCCATCTCTTGTCCTTGGACAGAGGTCTCGTCTCCATGATCTTTACTGTATCGCCGATACCGCACTCGTTCTTCTCGTCATGAGCCTTGAACTTTACAGTCTTCTTAACGATTTTTCCGTAAAGTGGATGCTTAACGTGATCTTCGATAGCTACGGTGATCGTCTTGTCCATCTTATTGCTAACGACCTTACCGGTTCTGGTCTTTCTAAGATTTCTCTCTTCCACGATATTCTCCTTCCTTTACGTCTTACTTTTCCTGTGCAGCCATAACTGTCTGGATTCTGGCGATGTTTCTGCGAACTTCCTTGATCCTTGCAGTGTTGTCGAGCTGGCTTGTAGCATTCTGGAATCTGAGATTGAACAGCTCCTTCTTTGCGGTTACAAGCTCTTCTTTAAGCTCTGCTGCCGACTTGCTCTTAAGAGTCTCTACATACTTATTTGTCTTCACTGCTGATCACCGCCTTCCAGATCTGCCTTGGATACGATCTTGCATCTGCAGGGAAGCTTGTGCATAGCAAGACGAAGGGCTTCTTTTGCGTCAGCCTCGGGAACTCCCGCTACCTCGAACAGGACTCTTCCCGGCTTAACTACGGCTACCCAATACTCCGTTGATCCCTTTCCGGAACCCATTCGGGTCTCGGCCGGCTTTGCCGTAACGGGCTTGTCGGGGAAGATCTTGATCCAGACCTTACCGCCTCTCTTCATATAACGTGTCATGGCAACACGGGCTGCCTCAATCTGATTCGACTTGATCCAGCAGGGATCCATCGATACGAGGCCGTACTCACCATTGGTTATCTTGTTGCCTCTGAGGGCTTTTCCGGCCATGGTGCCGCGAAACTGCTTTCTGCGTTTTACTCTTTTAGGCATTAACATGGTTATCTAGCGCCCCCTTCCTTAACGGTCTTCGTGGGAAGTACCTCTCCCTTGTAGATCCAGACCTTAACGCCGACCTTTCCGTAGGTCGTATCAGCCTCGGCAAAGCCGTAGTCGATATCTGCGCGCAGCGTCTGCAGCGGAATGGTTCCCTCGGAATAGAACTCAGTACGTGCCATATCGGCTCCGCCGAGTCTTCCCGAGCAGCATGTCTTGATTCCGAGTATGCCCGTCTTCATAGCTCGTCCCATGGTGGACTTCATAGCGCGTCTGAAGGATACACGGTTCTCAAGCTGCTGTGCGATAGACTCTGCAACAAGCTGAGCCTCTCTGTCGGGTCTCTTGATCTCCTTTACATCGACAAATACCTTCTTGTCAGTGAGCTTGGCAAGCTCCTTCTTGAGCTTTTCGATCTCCTCACCCTGCTTGCCGATGACAAAGCCCGGCTTAGCAACATGGATTATGGCCTTAAGTCTGTCGGTTGTACGCTCGATCTCGATCTCTGAAACACCTGCGCTGTGCAGCTTCTTCTTCAGAAACTTTCTGATCTTGTAATCTTCAACCAGGCAATCTGCGAAATCCGCATCAGCGTACCATCTTGACTCCCAGTCCTTGATAATGCCGACTCTCAAGCCGTGTGGATTAACTTTCTGTCCCATATCAGCCTCCTATTATCTCTCGTCAAGAACTACGGTGATGTGGCTCATTCTCTTCTCGATTCTGTAAGCCCTACCCTGTGCTCTCGGTCTAATTCTCTTCATGATGGGGCCGTTGCTGGCATAGCATTCAGCTACATAAAGATCGGCCGGATCTAAATTGTTGTTGTTCTCGGCATTTGCGATAGCCGACTTCAGAAGCTTCTCGATCACAGATGAAGCATATCTCGGGCTGTAAGCAAGGATACCGAGAGCCTCGTCGACTCCCTTGCCTCTTATCGCATCCAGTACGAAGCATGCCTTCTGTACGGGGATTCTTGCATAAGAAAGCTTTGCTGACGGTCTCGTATCCTTCACTGCATTTCTTTCTCTTTTAATTTGGGATCTATGTCCTTTTGACATGAGTGAAACCTCCTTTCAAACCTTTCTTATTATCTTGCCTTCTT
>CAVIJY010000078.1:0-5252 GCA_963643215.1 Lachnospiraceae bacterium
AGTAGTTTTCTCTTTGTTTTTGCGTTTTTTCCTTTCTCGCAGCACCATGTAAGCGCCGGCGAGTGTCGACACTAAACAATCTCTGTGCATCCACAGGCCTCAGGTATCTTAATTTACCTCCGAGCAGCTTATATATTCGCAAGCTTGCGGCAGGCTCCTGCAAGCTCCTGCAGCGTGCTGCACGAGATCATGGTGCATAGCTTCGACAGCGACTGTATGTTGCCTGAAAATTTCCACTTGCTTTGCGGTATGGGATTCAAAAATATCACCCGTCCCGCTCTGGCGCGGGCCTTTGCCAGCTGCTCAAGCGCCTGACCGGTATCAACGGTCTTTCCGTCAGACAGTACCAGCAATGTGGATGACGGGCTGAGCACCGGAGGCTTTTTTTCATTTAATTCCATCAGCGCCGCTCCGAGATTCGTTCCGCGTCCGAACATCCCCGACTGTCTCACATAGTCGCGGAATCTGTCCATGTCGTGAAGAGCATATATGTCAGCCTCCACCATCTCCTCGGAGAACAGAAATACTCGCGAGCTCTCGGATGCCTGATTCAGCGACTGTATGAATCTTAGCGCGAACTCAGAGAAGCGTATCATGGAACCCGATACATCGCACAGGATCACAAGCTGCTTACGCGATGAGCGCTTTCTCTTATGCTTGAGACGCACCATCGCGCCGCCGGTCTCCAGTCCTTTTCTGATGGTCCGCCTGAAGTCAAGTATGTGACTGCTTCCGGCTCTCTTTCTTTTCTGCGTCAGCTCGCCTGTGATCTGCTTTGACAGTCCCTGAATATAATAGACTGCCTTCGGTATCTCATGGTCCTCGAACTGTGATATGTCCTTAAACAGCATGCCGGCATCCGGATCAATCGGCGCCGATCCCAGAGCCGCATCCTCCATCAGCAGCTGCTGCTCCATGATGGATCTGGCAAAGATAGAATGAATGAAGTTGCCGTAGAGCTCTCTGTTGCGGGAGTCCTCTCCGGTAAAGCGCTCCTTCAGCTGCTGAAGATGCTCTCTCTGCTCTTCGGACAGCCTCGAATATGCCTCTATCTGCTCCTGTGAGAACTCCTCGCCCGCATCTCCCAGCTGCTCCTGAGCCTGAGCCTGGGCTCTGGCCTGCTCAAGCTCCTGCTGCCGGTGCTTCTCATCCAGTGCCCGTATCATCTCCTCGGTCAGAAAAAAGCTGTCAAATGCTCTGTCAAACCTCAGCTGCTGATCTCTGTTCTTGGCATATACCGTCCTTAAGGCGATCTTCACAGTCTCTCTGTCGGCGGCTCCTATATCAATCAGCACTCTTGCGGCGTCTGCCGTCTCCGCAGGCGTGACATCAAGCCCCTGCTCTCGCAGGAGCCCTCCGAAGACTGCCAGCTTTTCAAGATATACCTCGTAATCAATCATGCACGGCTCTGCCCTTCATGACACTGCTGCTCATGCCCGTGATGCTCATGATGATGTCCGCATCCGCAGCCTGCCTCATGAGAATGGTTGCAATGATGCTCTGCAGCCTCTGTCCCGCCGCCCAGGATATCCTCCATGGCATCGATATCCTCATTGTTCTTCAGTACAAAGCCTATGGTGCTTCGCATCAGCTCCGGTGTCAGCTCTCTCACTCCCAGAGCTTCAAGCGCCCGCGTCCAGTCCAGCGTCTCCGCGATGGACGGCTTCTTAAGTATCGCCTCGCTGCTTCGCAGCTTCTGTACCGCCGATACGATCTCCACCGCCAGATGATCATCTATATTCGGATTCTTCGCTCTGACGATAGCCAGCTCCTTCTCCATATCCGGATATTCTATATACAGATAGGCACAGCGCCGGCGCAATGCGTCAGATATGGGTCTGGCACGGTTTGATGTGAGCACTACAAACGGGATGGATCTGGCCTTTACGGTTCCTATCTCCGGAATCGATACCTGCATATCCGACAAAAGCTCAAGCAGAAATGCCTCAAACTCCTCGTCCGATTTATCTATCTCATCTATCAACAGCACCACCGGCTCCTCAGAGCGGATGGACTTTAAAAGCGGCCTCTCCAGCAGATACTCGTCACTGAAAAGCGATCTGGTCAGCTCATCTCCGTCCCTGCTTCCCATATTCACCTGTATGGAAAGAAGCTGCTTTTGATAGTTCCATTCATAGAGGCTCTTGCTCTCGTCTAGTCCTCCGTAGCACTGAAGTCTGACAAGCTCTCTGCCCAGCGCCGAGGCCATAACCTTCGCGATCTCCGTCTTTCCGACGCCCGCCGCTCCCTCGATCAGGAGCGGTCGCTTCAGCTTGAGCGCCACATAAAGCACTGTGGCCAGATCATCATCGTAGATATAATCGGCCTCACTCATCTTCTGCTTTAATATATCAATATTCATCGTTTCGATATCCATCCCGCTTACAGCACTCTCCCTTATCAGTCTATATGATATGCAAATGCTTCCTTACGTGCCGCGGCAGGCTTTATCTCTCCGTCCGCATATCCTATGATGAGATTGCCTATCCCCTCATACTCGCCCTCTATTCCCAGATCCTTCAGTATCTGCTTTCCCTCTTCCGTCTCAAAGGTCTCCTTTGCGCGATGGATCCAGCAGCTCGCCACGCCAAGCGACGCAGCCGCGTTCATCATGTTGCCCATCACCAGTGAGCCGTCATATACATGAGTCGGGCTGCTCTTGTCGGCAAGAACCACCAGCACATCGGGCGCACCGTAGAACGGATCTCCGTCCCGTCCCATCACCTGCGCATTGATCCTTGAGAGCTTATCTCTCACCTGTCTGTTGGTCACCGCGAGCACTATCACCGGCTGCCTTCCCATACCGCTTGCCGCGTAGCTGCCTGCCTTGAGTATCTCATTTACCAGCTCCGGTGCTACATGCTCACTCTTGTATGCCCTCACAGATCTTCTCTGCATCATGTTTTTTATAACATCGTTCATGCTGTCTCCTCCTTGCTGTGTCTGATTCTGTAGTTCTGTCGTGTACCGTTTCCGCCTGCAGCCGCACATTTCAGAAGCGCGCCGCACAGCTATAGCATATTATAACCGAATTCATCCTCCAAATACATGCTTTCCCGTAAACAAACGGGCGTACCGCCTGCGTCTGACGGAATCGAAAAAGCAGAGACGCCGACCGTCCGGGATCGAAGTCTCTGCTTTATGTTGTCACCCGATGCGGGCGGCTCTCATTCTCAGGAATGCTTCGGAGTTTTAAATATCATCTGCAGCACAAACACCCCCGCCATATAAACGGCAACAAATATAAAGAAACTGTTGTAGCTTCCGGTTCTGTCATATATGACACCCGGCACTGCGGCAAGCGCTGCGTTTATCACATTGCACATGCCGTTTTCCAGCGCCGATATCTGACCGTAGTTTTCCACGCCGTATGTATTCATCAGCACCCCCGTAGGGCACGGAACCGCTATGCTGATGCATATGCCGAACATCATGGCAAACACCCATGCCTTCACGGGCGTATCAAGCGACGGAACCAGCATCAGTATCAATGCCATGACCGGAAGCAGGATCTTCAGCAGTATCCTCGGATTCACACGATCCTGTATGACGCCTGACGCGGACCGTCCGAATATATTGCAGAAGGCAAATATGCTGACGGCAGTTGCGCCTACTGTGCGGTCAAGCCCCTTGTCGATCAGATGCGACACAAGATAGTTCCCTGTTGCCAGAACTCCGTTGGTCGTCGCTGTGTGCGTCAGTACGCATACATAAAAGAATGGCGTGAGAAGAGTCTCTCTTTGAGTAAACGAAACCTTGGTTTTATAGTCCGATTCTCTCCCGGGGCTGCCGCATCCCTCCTCTGCAGCGATGCCGTCCGCAACCAGTCCCATCTCCTCCGGTGAATTTTTGAGAAAAGCGAGACTGACTACAGTGCATACCGCGCTTAGTATGCCGACCAGTGCCCATACACTGCGCCATCCCGCCGTGCTTATAAGCGCTGCTGATATCTGCGGAAATATCACACCGCCTACGCCTCCCATGGCCAGCAGTATGGATACCACGGTGCTGCGCTTTTTATCAAACCATCTCGTCATCAGCACCTGACTCGGTATGATTCCGGCACAGCTTGTCATAAGACTCACAAAAAAAGGATAAACGAGCCAGTATGTCTTCACATCTCTTGCGCCGAAGACCATCAGAACACTTGTTATCACGCCTGACAGACAGCCGAAGGTGATGATTGTCTTTATCTGAAACCGCTTCATCGCCACCTCGCCTACAAACAGCGCCTGAAGAGCCGTGATGATAGTCTTTGCCATCTGCACCACCGACGCTTCCGTCATTGTAAGCCCAAGATCCTGAGCCATAGGCACAAGCAGCGTGCCGTATGTGTACAGAGTACCTCCGGTCATGACTATATAGTTGATACATAAAATAGCAAATATGATCCATCCGTAGAACATTACTGCTGACCTACCATCTCCTTGAGTATTTCATCGGCTCTCATATCCTCCTCGTCATCACCGGACCAGATCGCCGTATAGACATTGACAGTCGAGTTTTTGCTCTTTGCACGCATATACCCCATGGCGCAGAATACAGCTATAACTACGATGTTGCCGATTGCCAGCCCCAGCGGCACTGAAAGAACACTCTTCCAGATGGTCAGCAGAGTTACTCCGAGGGAAATGCAGCAGAACATATAGTAAACGGCATCCGGCACATGAAACCTGGATCTCTTCCATGCATTGGGATACATCTTCGGCATCCTGAAATATGCCACTATACACATGAGATTGACAAATGACATAACCAGCTGAACCATATTGGTCAGAACAGTGATGGAAAGGCTGAACATAACCGGTACTACACTTGCCACATAAAAGTATGTAAGCCCTATCCAGTATATTCCGTTCTTGTTCTTCCGTGCCATCCACTGCGGATACCAGCCGTTCTTGCATCCTATACCTATGTTTATGGCACGGCCCGCGAAATTGCTGTTAAGAGTCGTCGCGAGGCACATGATGGGACCGCCTATGATCCACAGAGCATACAGCCATCCCGGAAATACCTTCTTGGCGGCAAGCACCAGTGTTGTGGACTCTCCATAGTCGTCAAGAGTCATGCAGCTGCTGCCTCCGATGGCAACGCCGCAATATACTACGATCAGCGTAGGAACTATGAGCAGAAGCGCCTTGGGCGCGTCCTTCTTTGCATCTCTTGCGTTTTGCCCGTATCCGGTCAGCCCCGAATATCCGTTTGTAGAAAAGATGAACAGCATGGCTGCTCCGAGAAATCCGCCCTTTATG
>CAVIJY010000079.1:0-5208 GCA_963643215.1 Lachnospiraceae bacterium
GAATCGGCATCAATGAGCTGCTTGTAGTCAGCTTCGGAACATCATTCAATGACAGCCGTGTCGAGGATATCAACGGTGTAGAGAAGTATCTCGCCGTAAAGTATCCCGAGTGGTCCGTAAGACGAGCATTTACGGCACAGATCATCATCAACCATGTGCAGGCGCGTGACGGCGAGTTCATCGACAACATGGATCAGGCTCTTGAAAGAGCCGTAGCAAACGGAGTCAGAAACCTGATCATACAGCCGACTCATCTGATGCACGGAGCAGAGTATGACGAGCTTGTGGGAGCTGTAGAAAACTACAAGGACAAGTTCGCGCATGTCGTAGTGGCAGAGCCGCTTCTGGGAGAGGTTGGAACGGACGCTTCCGTCATCAATGCCGACAAGCAGGCAGTGGCAGAGGCTGTAGTGGCAGAAGCCGTTGAGACGGCAGGATATGAGAATGCAGCTGAGGCAGCGGCAGACAGCACAGCAATAGTTCTCATGGGACACGGCACAGCTCATACCGCAAAGGTTACATACAGCCAGATGCAGACACAGATGGGCAAGCTTGGCTATGACAATGTATTCATCGGAACTGTAGAGGGCGAGCCTGAGGAGACAGCCTGTGAGGCAGTCATCGAGGCCGTAGCAGAGGCAGGATACAAGAAGGTAATCCTTCGTCCTCTTATGGTGGTTGCGGGCGATCATGCCAACAACGATATGGCAGGCGATGACGAGGACAGCTGGAAGAGCATGTTCACGGCTTCGGGCAAGTTTGACATCATCGACACACAGATAGAGGGTCTCGGAAGGATCCAGGCAGTCAAGGATATCTATGCGGCTCATAC
Organism: Lachnospiraceae bacterium; assembly: GCA_963643215.1. Lineage (GTDB taxonomy): Bacteria > Bacillota > Clostridia > Lachnospirales > Lachnospiraceae > Darwinimomas. Next base: position 833 of record CAVIJY010000079.1, read on the forward strand.
AGCGGCAGCTATAGATGCACTTGAGGATGAGAAGACAGAGGAAGAGATGGCACAGGACGCAGTTGATATCGCCGGAGAGCTGATCGATAAGATCTATGTACAGCAGAGAGACGATCTGACAGATGCGCTTTGCGCAGCAGCAAAGGAAGCATGGGACGCTCTTTCGGACGAGCAGAAGGAGCAGGTATCGGGAGAGAACGCTGATCCCGATTACTTTGGCAGAGATACCGGCGATGCCTCCAAGGATGATCCGGCAAATGCTGACGAGATCGGAGAGAAGGAGCTGCTTGTAGTGAGCTTCGGAACATCGTTCAATGACAGCCGTGTAGCAGATATCGCGTCTATAGAGAAGGCGCTTGCCAAGGCATATCCCGACTGGTCTGTAAGGCGTGCATTTACGGCGCAGATCATCATCAACCATATCCAGGCGCGTGAGAGTGAGTTCATCGACAACATGGATCAGGCGCTTGAGAGAGCCGTTGCAAACGGCGTAAAGACGCTCGTGGTACAGCCGACGCATCTGATGCACGGTGCCGAGTATGATGAGCTTGTAGAGGCTCTGGACGGCTACAAGGACAAGATCGACACCATCGTAGTAGCAGAGCCGCTTCTTGGCGAGGTAGGCGCTGATGCTACGGTCATCAACACGGACAAGCAGGCTGTAGCAGAGGCGGTTACACAGGCAGCTGCCAAGGATGCAGGGTACGCAGATGTGGCCGCAGCGGCGGAAGACGGCACGGCCATAGTTCTCATGGGACACGGCACAGCACATAATGCGAAGGTTACATACAGCCAGATGCAGACACAGATGCAGACGCTCGGCTATGACAATGTATTCATCGGAACCGTAGAGGGTGAGCCTGAGGAGACAGCCTGCGATGCAGTCATCGAGGCAGTGGCAGAGGCAGGATACAAGAATGTAATCCTTCGTCCCCTTATGGTGGTTGCAGGCGATCATGCCAACAACGACATGGCCGGAGACGATGATGACAGCTGGAAGAGCATGTTCACGGCAGCCGGAAAGTTCGACAAGATCGAAGCTCAGATCAGCGGACTCGGAAGGATCGAGGCTGTTCAGGAGCTCTATAAGGCTCATACGGCAGCAGCTATAGAGTCGCTTGACGAAACAGAGAAGACGGCGAAAGCAGAGGCCACGGATACGATGGAGGGCGTCACATTTGATGACAAGGCCAACTATCCCAAGGACGGAGTATATGAGGTATACTTCAACACCGACAGCAGCATGTTCGGTGTAAATGAGGCCTATGGCGGCAAAGGCATCCTCACGGTAAAGGACGGAAAGCAGGTGCTTCATGTGACGCTTAAGTCCCAGAGCATCGTGAATCTGTTTGTAGGCAAGGCAGACGATGCTAAGAAGGACGGCGCAGAGCTGCTTCAGCCGACCACAGACAGCGTCAAGTATCCTGACGGAACGACAGATACAGCTTACGGATTTGATATCCCTGTAGAGGAGATCGGCAAGGACTTTGATCTCGCGCTCATCGGCAAGAAGGGCACATGGTATGATCATACTGTAAGTGTCACATGGGACGCTAAATAAGAACAGGTTCAGTTTTCTGCAGGAGGGCGCTTACAGGCACATACAGGATGCCTGCAAGAAGCCTCACACAGACCGATCTGCAGCTTGCAGAGCTATAGGATGATATATCGAGCTCCGGGCATATGCCCGGGGCTCTTTTGTCTGAGAGAGTAGTCGGCCAGCCACCGCCTCCCACTCGATTCACAGGGAAGTTCACATTGTCTTAATAGAAATGAAATGCAGTTACAGCGATATTAAACATAACTAAAAGGTAAGGAAACGACCGAGGTATACCTGCTTTTAGCATTGACACGCAGACGATGATCGAATATCTTGTTTACATGTGAGTGCAAGATGCGGCTGTGTTTGCGCTGCGGTACAGAAGCGGCAAAGCAGCACACTGATCCGGAGGAGGCGCCCCGAAGGACCGGCACGGCACTTAAAAAACGGCATATTGCAGTCGGCACAGAAGGCACGGCAAAGGGGAAACGGTGCCTGAAGCTGCAGTCGAGGGAGCATGAGCTGCCGTAAAAACAAGGAGAGAATGACATGACATTTGAGTTAACTATCACATTGGCGATTATGGCCTTTATGATCGCTATGTTTGTATGGCAGAAGTATCCGATGGGCGTCACGACCATGACATGCTGCGCTCTGCTGGCGGCATTCGGGGTTCTTTCACCCTCAGAGGCATTCAGCGGCTTTGCCAACAACAGCATCATCCTGGTTGCACCGATGATGGTTTTGAGCTCTGCTATCACAAAGACAAGTATAGTTTCAATCATCCGCAACAAGGTAGACAGCCTCAGCGGCAAGCGCGGCATCGTGCTGATCCTGTTCTTCTATCTGGTCGTTATCGCATTTACTCAGTTCATACCCGCGACGGCGACATTTTCCATCATGATCGTATTCCTTTCATCGCTGAGCGATGAGGGAGAGGTGACTCCCAGCCGTCTGCTCATGCCGATGCTCGGTATCAGCTGCGCATGGAAGGGCATTATCCCGATAGGCATGGGTGCTACAAGCTTCGCAACCATCAACGCCCGCTACAGCACGATCATCACCGATGAGAAGTATCTTCTGGGAATGTTTGACAAATGCAAGATGGCGGCCTTCCCGGTTCTGTGTCTGACCGCATGGTGCCTGGTTGCATGGCGGCTCCTTCCGAAGTCAAACAAGGTAGATACATCCAAAGCTAAGTCAGTCAAGACAGATGCGACTCTGCCAAAGGCACAGGAGACGCTGGTATATGCGGTATTTATAGCTGTCATGGCCGTTCTGGTGCTGAACCAGTGGACAGGCAAGCTGATGTACATAGCTCCGACTCTGGGCGTTCTCGTGCTGATCTACGGCAAGGCGCTGACAGTACCGGAGGTTACGAAGGCATTGACAGCGGATATGATCTTCCTGATGGCCGGAGTCCTCGGAGTGGCAAGCGCCATGGCCAAGTCCGGCGCGGGAGATGTGATCGGCAATTCCATCCTGAACATTCTGGGCGAGAATCCTTCATCACTGGGAGTTATGTTCCTGTTTACGACAGTTACAATCGTGATGACGACCTTCATGTCCAACTCCGCGACATCAAATGTCCTTTATACAGTAGCGGCGACGGTGTGCCTGGCAGGCGGCTGGGATCCCAGAGGAATCATGCTGATCATCGCAATCGCCAATGTCGTATCTCTGGGCTTCCCGTCAGGAGCGGCAGAGACAGCTCTTATATATGCGGCGGGCAACTACAAGGTATCACAGGTTGCGAAGTTCACGATTCCGTATATCATCATCGCTATAGTTACCATCTCGCTTTCGGCAAACTTCTTCTATCCGATCTACGGATGATCTTTCCGTCAGCGAAGGTTCGGAATTCCGGACCATGGTCATGAACCGGAGCGCCTGCCGCAAGGCAGGTGCATAGTATAAATAAAGTCAAGCAAGAGGAGGTATCACATGGAGAAAAAGTTTTTCTACGCTTCAACTGAGGGACGCCTTGGAATGAGCAAGGAGGCTCTGGCCACACATTGGGAGCACGCAATCCCGGCATACCGCAATGCGCCTCATGTATGGAATGTAGGCGGACAGGACAATGTAGCCGTATTCCTGATCGATACAGGTGACGGTCTGATACTGATCGATACAGGTCTGTGCGTTGAGACATTCTATCTGGTTATAGATCGCATCTGGAGCACGGGCCACAATCCGAGAGATATCAAGAAGATATTCCTGACACACTGGCACGGAGATCATTCATGCTGCGCCCGCTTCCTGTATGAGATGACAGGCGCCGAGATCTGGCTGTCCAAGGAGGATGAGGTAGAGCATCAGCGCTCTCTTCATGATGAGGAGTTCATGAAGAACACACCCAAGATGAACTACCCGGATTACACAGTTACAAACTTCTATGACGACAGCAAGCCCATCGTCATGGGCAATATGACCATCCGCACACAGCTCTGCCCTGGTCATACTCCCGGCGTCACAAGCTTCTTCTTTGATGATACAGACGAGAAGACAGGAAAGACATATCGCTGCGCGCTTCACGGCGGACTCGGTGTAGGCCTTATGAGCCCCGACGGACTCAAGAAGCTTGGATATCCCGAGGAGATGGCTCACCGCTTCATAAAGGACTGCTATGATCTGGCGAAGCTTCCGGTTGATATCGCGCTTTCAAGCCATCTGAATCAGGCCAATATCCTTCCCAACATCCCGAAGGATACTGATGACTACACAGTATTTATCGCCGACTACGCATGGGGAGATGTCCTGATCAACCGTGCCGACGCAGTTAAGGCATTCTATCCCGATGTATACGCAAATAAGTGATATTTGCAGCAACGGATAT
>CAVIJY010000080.1:0-5182 GCA_963643215.1 Lachnospiraceae bacterium
GCACAGGCTGACGGAATCCGGATATGGCTTTGCCGTAGATATCGGAACCACCACCATCGCCATCCAGCTTGTAAACAGGGATACGGGTGAGATAGCGGCCGAACGGCGTCAGGTCAACAAGCAGCGCGGATACGGAGCGGATGTCATATCGCGCATAGAGGCATGCCGCGAGCTTGGGGTAAATGTTCTCTCGGATCTTGTGGCAAATCAGATCGAGGAGCTGTGCCGTGAATGTCTGGCCGAGACCGGCATATCAAAGATCGAGGAATCTGTGGTGACCGGCAACTCCACCATGCTTCATCTGTATGAGGGTCTTGACCCCGCTTCCATAGCAGTCACTCCGTTTCTAGTTGTTTCAAGATTCGGATGCATGAGCCGCCGCACGCTCTGCGGCGCGCCGGTCTATCTTCCGCGATGCGTCGGAGCCTATGTCGGCCCGGATATTGTCTGCTCCGTTCTTGCCGCCGACATGACTGACGGACGAACACAGCTGATGACAGATGTCGGAACAAACGGCGAGATGGTTATCTCCAAGGACGGAAAGCTCACTTGCTGTGCGACAGCTGCAGGACCGGCTTTCGAGGGTGCAGGCCTCTCCTGCGGCATGCCTGCAGGCCCGGGGGCTATCAGCGAGGTTAAGATGCAGGACGGTGAGGTGACCTATGAAGTTATAGGCGACTGCGCTCCAAAGGGGCTATGCGGATCCGGCATACTCGATGCGCTGGCCGTCATGGTAAATTCCGGATATATGGAGGAAAACGGATATATCCCCGCAAGCTATGATGTGGGCGGATCCGGAGTTCTTATAACTCAGAAGGATGTGCGTCAGATGCAGCTTGCCAAGTCTGCCGTCTGCGCGGGAATGGTCACATTGATGGAGGATGTCGGCACAGACGCATCGCGAGTCGACAGATTTTCTCTTGCCGGCGGCTTCGGAAACTCGATAAACAGTGAAAGCGCGGCAGATATAGGACTGTTCCCGGACGGCCTTAAGAAAGTCACTGATTTCATCGGCAATGCAACGCTCGGCGGAGCATATATGCTGCTAAACGACAGAGAGCTTCGTGAAAAAGCCTCTGCAATGGCTGATGAAGCCCATGAAATCTCGCTTTCCGAAAGTCCTCAGTTCATGGAGTATTATGTAGACTGCATGTCTTTTGAGAAGCAATAACCGGAGGTATCCAGATATGAGATTTGTCATTCAGCGCGTGACTCACGCGTCCGTCACTATAGACGGTGAGGTCAGAGGCGAAATCGCCAAAGGCTTTATGGTTCTCGTCGGGATCGCGCAGACAGACACCGCGGAGATGGCCGACAAGATGGTAAAGAAGATGTGCGGGCTTCGTATCTTCGAGGATCCGGACGGCAAGACCAATCTGTCATTGGCTGATGTGGGCGGAAGTCTTCTGATGATCTCCCAGTTCACCCTGTATGCCGATTGTCACAAGGGGCATCGCCCCAGCTTCATCTATGCAGGAAAGCCGGATATGGCCTCCCCGCTTTATGACTACATAGTCGATGAAGCCGGCAAATATGTCGCTGATGTACAGCGGGGTGTATTCGGCGCAGACATGAAGATAGATCTGTGCAATGACGGTCCTTTTACCATACTTCTTGACTCTGACACTCTGTAAGCCGATGTACGCCGAACAGATATTCCGTCAGTCATAATCAAATGATTTTAAAAACTGCTTAGCGCGTAAAGTCCTCGGAGCCACAAAGAATTCCTTCGGCTCCGAGCTTTCTTCTGCGATCTCTCCATTTTCCAGGAAAAGAACTCTGTCGGCTACAGCCCTTGCAAAAGCCATCTCATGGGTCACAATCAGCATGGTGCTTCCGCTCTTGGCCAGATTCATCACAACCTGAAGCACCTCATGCACCATCTCGGGATCAAGCGCCGCCGTGATTTCATCCAGCAGAAGCACATCAGGATGCATGATCAGAGCTCTCACTATGGCGATTCTCTGCTTTTGCCCTCCGGACAGCTGCCTCGGATAATCATCCTTTCTGTCAGCCAGACCCACCTTGGACAAAAGCTCCATAGCTTCCGCCTCTGCCTTCTCCCGCTTTCTCTTCTGCACTTTCACGGGCGCCAGAAGGATATTCTCAAGTATCGTCTTGTGCGGAAAAAGATCATAGCTCTGAAAAACCATGCCGATCTTCTGTCTTATTTCCGATATATCCCCGGCATCCTTGGATACGGCTCTGCCGTTCAGCATTATCTCGCCGCCCTGTATATCCTCCAGACCGTTCAGGCATCTGAGAAATGTGCTCTTCCCGCATCCGGATGGCCCGATGATGACGATAACCTCCCCCCTCTTTACATCAAGGTTCATGCTTTTGATGATCACCTGATGTTCAAATTCCTTGTGAAGATTTCTGACTGACAAGATTATCTGTTCCATCAAGACCACCTCTTTTCAAGATATACCGACAGCCGGCTGATCGGCCAGCAAATGAAAAAATACAAAAGAAATACCACTGCAAATATTCCGAATGCCGCATTCGGAGAGCTTCTCCTGTTCGCCTCTATGATCTGCTGTGCCACCTTAAGCACCTCAACTATCCCTATCATCATAACCAGGCTCGTTGTTTTTATCATTCTTGTGATCAGATTGATTGACAGCGGAATCAATCTTCGCACGGTCTGCGGAATTATCACATAATAATAAACCTGCTTCGTGTTCATTCCCAGAGCCATGGCGCTTTCGTACTGGATCCTTGGTATGCTGATGAGTGCGCCGCGCACCAGATCTCCCATCTCAGCGATTCCCCAAAAGCTGAATACAAATATCGCGGAGAATTCGGCATCAAGATTCCATCCGAACACTCTTGTCGTACCGAAATAAACTATGAACAGGAGTACCATCTGCGGCATGATCCGCACAGTTTCGAGGTATATCCGGAATATTGCCTTAAGCAGCCTGTTTTTGGAGGTCATCAGCACTCCGACGATCAGCCCCAGCCCTATGCTTATCGCAACCGCTATCAGGCTTATCCGAACCGCAATCCACAGCCCCGCGAGCAGACGAGCCAGATTTTTCCCCTTGAAAAGAACATCAATCCCCAAATTCTGCATGGCGAAGCCTCCTTTCCAGAACATTTCCGAGCATGGACACAGGCAGAAGCATCACAAGATAGAACACTACGAGAAGAGTAAGACACTCTATCGTCTTTGCGTACATTCCGATCAGATCCTTTGCCGTAAACATCAGATCCATAAGGCTGATGGTTGAAAAAACGCTGGTTTCCTTCAGCAGGAATATGACATTCGCCACTATCCCGGGTATGCTGGAGGAAACCGCCTGTGGAAATATGACATAGCAGAATATCTGTGTTCTGTTCATTCCAAGGCTTTGCGCGCTTTCAAACTGGATCCGAGGTATACTTTCCAGGCCGCTTCGCAATGTTTCCGACATGTAGGCTCCGCCAAGAAGTCCCAGTCCCCATGTTCCGCAGCTCTCCGATGAAACCCTTATTCCTATCTTCGGAAGAGCAAAATATATAAAAAACAACTGAACCAGAAGAGGCGTATTCCTGAAGAGCTGGGTATATGCAGAAACAATGTTCTTTGCTATCGGAATCTCGAAGTGCTGTATGGCGCATCCCATGGTTCCTACCGCCAGAGCGATGCCCACGCCCTTCCATCCGATCCGTAAAGTCAATATCAATGCCTCCTCAAATAAAGGAAGATAGGAAAACATAGCATTCAGATCCACGATGACCCCCGTAATGATAGCTGTAATTATTTATTTCCGGATGCTTCGACGACTCCGCCCTCGACCACAAGCGTATCCTCATAGTCCTTTCCGTATGTATCGAGCAATGTCGCCTCATAATCTGCATGGAAGAAATTCTCCTTGCCGAGAGATACTATCTCATCGTTCAGCCAGTTCAGGAGGGTCTCATTGCCCTTTGTCACCGCAGCAGCTATGGTATCGGCGCTTCCGAGCGAGGGTATGCCTACTGTATAGCCCGGGTTCTCGATAGAGAACGCGATCACCTCTGTGTTGTCATTGGCCCAGGCAACTCCGTTGCCGTTCTCAAATGCGGTCTTTGCCTGCGCATATGCGTCATATTTCTGCAGCTTTATATTCGGATAGTTCTTCTCCAGATATGTCTCTGCGGTCGTTCCCGATATCACTATCACCTCATCGTCCGCGCCTATATCATCCAGGCTTGTTATAACCGCGCTGTCCGGGGATATCACACCCAATGCCACATTCATGTAAGGAAGTGCAAAATCAACTGCTTCTGCCCGCTCCGGCGTTACCGTGAAGTTCGCCAGTATGATGTCAACCTTGCCCGTCTGCAGATACTCGATACGATTAGCCGCCTCTGTGGAGACATAATTGATCTTCACTCCCAGATCCTCGCCTATGCGGTTTCCGAAGTACACATCATACCCCTGATATTCACCATTTTCGTCAACATATCCAAAGGGGCTCTTGTCCGAAAATACGCCGATATTGATGGTTCCGTCCTGCTTGATCTCATCCAGGGTTCTGTAAACTGTCTTTGCCGCGTCTGCCTGAGCCGCTGTCGTTTCCTGTGCGGCCTGTGTCGCTGCTCCGTCCTGCTTTGCCGGAGCGTCCTGCTTTGTTCCGCACCCTGTAAGAGCTGCCGCCGTCAATGCAAATCCGAGAATTGCTGCTTTTATTCTGTTAAAATTCCTTTTCATAATGATTGGCCTCTTTTCCCTTTCTCATGCCTTTATGGCTGTACAAACAATGACTTTCTTTTATATCAACACAGCTGTTTTGCCAATCCTGCAGTATCGGCAGTGCTGCTGTATTTGCGTAATCTCAGAAACACGCTTCGCGTGTTCCCACGCTATCGCGGCATTCATCAAGGTCTTGAGCAAGCTCAGACTTTGACTCATTGCTTCGCGTAAAAAACCGGGAGACTCATAAGAGCTCCCGGTTTGATGGCATTTATATCGCTTCATTTCTGATGAAGCATCATATATCGGTGCAATACAAGGTAGACGAATGCACCTGGCCATATATACATGCCCGGGAGGATAACATTCGGCTACAACAACACATAGCAACATTGTAAAACGAACCGCCTGTTCTCATTGCATTCCTCTCCTTTCCTTGATGATTTTCAAATTCAATGCAGTTAATATAATGCCTTTTACCTACCTGGTCAATAGATAAATCATTTTTATTTTGTATTT
>CAVIJY010000081.1:0-5154 GCA_963643215.1 Lachnospiraceae bacterium
TGAAAGACATGAACAGTGAAGAACAGGAAAGCATCCTGATCCGTGCAGAGGGTCTGAAAAAGTGCTTTACAAACGGCAGAAGCCCGGTCAAGGCAGTGGATGATGTGAGCTTTTGCATCGAGCGCGGCAAAACCATGGGTCTGGTGGGAGAATCGGGGAGCGGAAAGAGCACAACCGGCCGCCTGATCCTCAGGCTTATAAAGCCGGATTCGGGCAGAGTATATCTGGACGGGCAGGAGATAGACGACAAAAGCATACGAAGGTACCGGAGAAGAATGCAGATCATCTTTCAGGATCCGGCCGGATCGCTGGATCCGTATCTGCGGGTGAGAGACATCATAGCAGAGGGAATGCGGGCTGAAGAGATGTATACATCAAGAATCCGGGAGAGGGAGGCGGTGGATGAGCTGCTGGAACAGGTGGGATTGACCGGCGGCGATGCGATGAGATATCCGGGAGAATTCTCCGGAGGTCAGCAGCAGAGAATAGGAATCGCCAGAGCACTTGCGGTGCATCCTGAGTTTCTGGTATGTGATGAGGCTGTCTCTGCGCTTGATGTGTCATATCAGGCGCAGATCATCAATATGCTGATGGATATGCAGGCGGAGAAGGGACTGAGCTATCTGTTCATTTCACATGATATCTCGGTGGTGAGTCATATATCGGATACGATCGGGGTCATGTACGCCGGAGGACTGGTAGAAACCGGGAGATGCGAGGAGGTCATGAGACATCATGCGCATCCGTATACGGAGACGCTGCTGGCGGCAGTGCCGATAGCGGATCCGAGACAGGCAAGAGCCCGCACCAGAATTGAATCATGGGGGACGGAGAGCACAGGCGGCGACGGGTGTGCTTTTGCAGGAAGATGCCGGTATGCGCAGGAGATATGCCGTGAGATCAGACCGGAGCTGAAGCAGATCGCGCCCGGACATATGTGCGCATGCCACAAGGTCGGCTCCTGATTCGGGTTTTTCCGTTAAAATGAAGAACTCCGGCATCGAGCCGGAGAATTATCTTCATTCAAGAATTAGGAGTTTGTGCAATGTTTTCTGATGTGCTTATACTAGCATGTTATCTCCGGGAGTGATTGAAGATTGAATGAATATTTATGATGAAAATCTTAAGTTCGCAAAATGCTTTCAGAAGAGCGTTTATATGATATGATGCAATTGTCATTCTTTTGGTTTTTTCAGATTATCTGTTTTATCTCAGCGCCGATCGGCGGCGTTCGTAAAGCCTGACATGACGGCTTGATTCCGATGACTTTGCAGGGTGGGTACAGTCTTGACAGAATATTGTGAAGGTTTTATGATATGTTAAGCACGAATAGAACATTTGTTCTTACGGAGGACAGGAATGAATAAATTAAATAATGACGACAAGAAAAAGGCTCTTGATGCGGCGCTTGCGCAGATTGAAAAAAGCTACGGCAAGGGCGCGATCATGAAGCTCGGGGATTCAGCCGCAACGATGAATGTGGAGGCGACGCCCACAGGCTCCATGAGTCTGGATCTTGCGCTTGGAGTCGGAGGCATCCCGAAGGGAAGAATCATAGAGATTTACGGACCTGAATCATCAGGCAAGACGACGGTGGCTCTGCATATGGTGGCTGAGATTCAAAAGCTCGGCGGCATTGCCGGCTTTATAGATGCCGAGCATGCTCTGGATCCGGCTTATGCAGAGAATATCGGAGTGGATGTGGACAATCTGTATATATCACAGCCGGACAACGGAGAGCAGGCCATGGCTATCATGGATACCATGGTTCGCTCCGGCGCTATCGATATCGTGGTTGTGGATTCTGTAGCCGCGCTTGTTCCGAAGGCGGAGATAGACGGAGATATCGGCGATGCCCATGTAGGACTTCAGGCAAGGCTTATGAGTCAGGCTCTGCGCATGCTGACCGGGGCGATAAGCAAGAGCAATTGCACGGTTATATTTATAAACCAGCTCAGAGAGAAGGTCGGCACAAGCTACGGCAATCCGGAGGTGACGACGGGCGGAAGGGCGCTGAAGTTCTACGCCACTATCCGTCTGGACATCAGAAGGATAGATTCCATCAAGAATGACGGTGTGCAGGTGGGCAACCGGGTCAGAATAAAGGTTGTAAAAAACAAGGTGGCTCCGCCGTTCAAGGAGGCAGAGTTTGATATCATCTACGGTCAGGGTATATCCAAGTTCGGCGATATAGTGGATCTCGGCGCTGCAGCCAATATCATAGAAAAGAGCGGCGCATGGTACGCATACAACGGGGAAAAGATCGGACAGGGAAGAGAAAATGCCAAGAAATATCTGAGAGAGCATCCGGATGTATGCTTCGAGATAGAAAACAGGATCCGTGAGATGCACGGGTTTGCTCCGCTGGCCATGCCCGCGCAGCAGGACGCGCAGGAGTGAAAGACAGAGCGGTGAAGGGGAGAGCAGAAAGATATGATGGTTAAGCAGATCATCCCCTACGGCAGAACGAGATACAGAGTCATTCTGGAGGACGGAATGACTCTGCTGCTTTATAAAGGTGATTTGAGCCGGTACAAGATAGCGGAGGGAGGCGAGCTCGGTGATGAGCTCTATCGGGACATACTGCTTCCCATGCTTACAAAGCGGGCCAAGGAACGGCTGGTTCACATCCTGGAAGTATCGGACAAGCCGGAAGGGGAGCTTCGCAGAAAGCTGAGGGAGAGCTGGTATCCTCAGGCGGCCGTGGATGAAGCGGTAGAATGGTGCAAGAGCAGACACTATATAGACGATGAGCGGTATGTCCGCGGCTATATCAGAAATCATGCGGGCAGAAAAAGCGCGATGCGGATGAGATACGATCTGATGGAGCGCGGGATCGACAGGGAGCTTATCGATATATGCATGGAGGATACAGAGATAGACGAGGAGGCGCAGATCCTCGGAGAGCTGAAAAAACGCGGTTATCGGGAGGATATGCCGGACAAGGACAGACGCAGGATAGTGGCGGCATTGGCCAGAAAGGGCTATTCGTGGAGCATGATAGAATCTTGCATTCACAGTGACGATTTGTTATTATAGACAAGATTGAACTATGAAAACTTAATATTGGAGGTGCTCCCGTGTTATATGTAGCATTAGCAATAATACCGGCGGCAGTGGTGGGAGTCCTCATGTGGTTTATGGCGACAGAGCATACCAAAAAGCAGTATGAAGCGACGGTGGGCTCGGCAGAAGCAAAGTCAAGAGAGATCATAGAGGAAGCACTGAAAACCGCTGAAACAACAAAGCGAGAAGCTGTTCTGAAGGCTCAGGAGGAAAATCTGAAGGCCAAGGACGAGCTTGACCGGGAAATCAAGGAGCGCAGAGCTGAAGTTCAGCGCTACGAGCAGAGAGTCCTTAATAAAGAGGAAAATCTGGACAAAAAGTCAAGTGCCCTTGAGAAACGGGAAGAGAACATGCAGTCCAAGGAGGACAAGATCAACAAGCGAAGCAAGGAGGTCGAATCTCTGTATGCACAGGGTCTGGCCGAGCTTGAGAAGATCTCGGGTCTGACGACGGAGCAGGCAAAGGAGTTTTTGCTTCAAACCGTTGAAGATGATGTAAGGCATGACACGGCACGGATCATCAAGGAAGTAGAGGCGAGGGCGAAGGAAGAGGCTGACAAGAAAGCCAGAGAGATCGTCATCACTGCTATTCAGAGATATGCGGCTGACAATGTGTCAGAGTCGACAGTCTCTGTTGTACAGCTTCCCAATGATGACATGAAGGGGCGTATCATCGGACGCGAGGGTAGAAATATCCGCGCGATCGAGCAGATGACAGGCGTGGAGCTCATCATCGACGATACACCGGAGGCAGTGGTTCTTTCGGGATTTGACCCGGTAAGGCGTGAGATAGCAAGGGTTGCTCTTGAAAAGCTCATCGTAGACGGACGGATTCATCCGGCGAGGATAGAGGAGACGGTGGAGAAGGCGACAAAGGAAGTCGAATCCACTATGAAGGCAGCCGGAGAGGAAGCGGCACTGGAGGTAGGAATTCACGGACTGCATCCGGAGATCATCAAGCTTCTGGGACGCATGAAGTACAGAACCAGCTACGGACAGAATGCCCTGAAGCATTCTGTGGAGGTCGCACAGCTGTGCGGGCTTCTGGCAGCAGAGGTCGGTGTGGATATAAGACTGGCCAAGAGAGCCGGACTCCTGCATGATATAGGAAAGGCCATCGATCACGAGGTTGAGGGCTCCCATGTACAGCTCGGCGCTGACATATGCCGTAAGTACAAGGAAAACGCGATCATCATCAATGCGGTAGAGGCACATCACGGAGATGTGGAGCCCGAGTCGCTTATAGCATGTCTGGTTCAGGCATCGGATGCCATATCCGCAGCAAGACCGGGCGCGCGAAGAGAGACGCTCGAGGCATATACCAACAGACTCAAGCAGCTTGAGGAGATCACGAACTCCTTCGAGGGCGTAGACAAGTCCTACGCTATTCAGGCAGGCCGCGAGGTCAGAATCATGGTAGTTCCCGAGAAGGTCAGCGATGATGATATGGTCATACTCGCGCATGATATCGCAAAGAAGATAGAAGAGGATATGCAGTATCCGGGACAGATCAGGGTCAATGTGATCAGAGAGTCAAGGGTACAGGATATCGCAAAGTGATTTACAAAAGGAAACGAAATCGGAAAGTATTTTTTAAAACAAGCAAGCCAATTCAAGTTCAATTCTATAGACTGCCGTTTCGACGAGAGATCGTCGGACGGCAGTTTCGCAGTTTTACGGGATGTATAAGCCGCAGACGAGGCGCGAAGCGTACCTGTCTGGCAATTCCGGCAGACACGCCATCAAACAATTCTGCTAGGCATATCGTCAAACAATTCCGGCAAGCATGCCATCAAACAATTCCGGCAGGCATGCCATCAAATAATTCTGCCAAGCATTCCCGTCAATCAATTCTTGCATATACGAAACAAATACGATAGAATATTGCGCAATACCCCCTCAAAACAGAATACAGATGACTTTTACCAGGATTCATAGAGGCGCCCGCGGGCCGGGCAGGATCCCTTGTCAAAGACATCAATTTAAGAACAAGGAAGGCAGGAGAGCTGTGTCATCAGCCGAATGCCTGCATCCTTAAGTTGAGGCAAGTGAGCCTGAGAGTGAAAGGAGAATCAGTCATGAGCAGAGT
>CAVIJY010000082.1:0-4923 GCA_963643215.1 Lachnospiraceae bacterium
GTAAATGACTTCATGCCGCCTGCATATTCTGAATGACGATAATAGATCTTCTGGTCAAGCTTCTTGCCTGTGACCTTGATCTTCTCGGCATTAACTACAATTACATAATCACCGCAGTCCTCGTGCGGAGTATATATCGGTTTGTTCTTGCCGCGAAGGATGCTTGCAACCTGTGAAGCAAGGCGTCCCAGCGTGCATCCTGATGCATCGACTACATACCACTTTCTCTCGATCTTATCAGGATTTGCCATAAATGTGCTCATGTCAGTCCTCCAAATGTGAACAATACTATCTATTGATAAATGCTCTCACCCGGGGCTATGGGTTTAAGCAGAAATCGCGCAGATACATATTATATTGAGATGGACTGCGTGTGTCAAGCACAATTTGCCGTGCTACACACCGTCCCGCGTGTCGGCACTCCCGCTCAGACCCAGCACACCGCGGTCATTCATAACCTCCATCACGCGTCTTGCTATGCGTGCCTCAGCCTTGATGGAGCATCCGAAGATGTCGTGCAATGCCTTTATATCGTAGTCTCCGAATACCAGACGGGCATATATCATGCAGTAGATCACATTCGTTCTGAAAAACCGTTCCAGATCCTCGTCATCTACGGTTTTGTCCAGAATCATGAAGAAATGCTCTTCTTCCTCGGCCATGGTCTTTTCGATATCTCCGAGGGTATGCAGTCCCATCATATCAAGCGACTTTATATACCCGGCCGGATTGGAATATGACATCTCCCTGCCGTATCTCTCCTTCAGCTTTGCATTCAGCTGCTCTACGCAGGGAGACTGAAGCAAAAACTCCGAGAGCGTCACCTGATCTATGGGGATATTGCCGGCATCACCGCTGCGTATCTCGCATATGGTTTGCGTCTCGTACTCATTGACCTGATCTCTGAGCTTGACAAAATAGTCATCCGCCACCTCCAGCAGCCCTGCAACCTTTGAGAAATCACGCCTGATGGAACGGGGAAGCTCATATTCATTTTTATAGCCCAGATCATGCTCTATCTCCGCCCAGGTGTGCTGAAGCATCGTGCACATCTGAATCTCAAACCGGTATCTGTACAAATGCTCGGGATATCCCACATCATGCGGAAGACGGCAGCTGTAGTGCAGCGACACATATCCGAACTGTGTTGTATCAATCAGCTCCCGGCGATCTGAGCTGTGCACCCAGTCTACATTGAAGAGCTCCCGGATCACCTCAGCTATATGATCTACATCATCGCTGTAGTAGCAGATGAGCCGCGCTCCCACAAGGTCACGCACATCTGTGATCTCGGAAAAGTTCTCATTTCTGCGCCGGAGCTTTCCCTCAAGTGATTCCCTTGTTTTGATCCGGTGCTGAATGATGGGTATGCGCTCCCGTTTGCCCTCAAATGCCTGATCTATCACGCTCATGACCAGCGCATCCAGCTCCTTCAGATCCTCCTCGCATTCATCATAGCCTTTCAATATATGTGGTATGTTGTTGTTCATGCTCCTGCTTTGAAACCTCTATTCATACTCGATTCCGATGAGAAACAGACCTCTGGCGGGCATCGTCTCTCCGGCCGCCTGCCGATCGCGGGCTGCAAGTATATCCGCCATATGTTCAGGCTCATATGCTCCCGATCCGACCCTCAGCAGCGTTCCCGCTATGATGCGAACCATGTTGTACAGAAAGCCATTGCCGCTGATATGTATAGTGATGATATCTCCATCCTCCCATATCTCCAGCTCATATATGGTACGGACAGGGCTTTTTGCCTGCGTTTTCACGGAACAAAAGCTTGTAAAATCATGAGTTCCTATCAGATATCCTGCGGCTCTGCGCATCCTGTCCGTATCAAGCTCATAATAACAGAAGTGCGAATACAGCCTCTCGCTCGGGATCTCCGTGCGCCTGTTGAGTATCCTGTATTCATATGTCTTTATGCTGTTTTGCTTGCGGGGATGCCAGTCCGCCGGAACTTCATCGCTGTATTGCACCCGTACATCCTGAGGCAGGCGTGCGTTTATGGCAAATGTGTATTTGCCCGGATCCATACGCAGCTCCGTATCAAATACCGCTACATTGCCGTAGGCGTGTACCCCCGCATCCGTCCGCGAGGCTCCTGTGATCTGCGTCGGCTTCCCGCACAGGTCACTCACCGCGGCCTCAAGCACCTCTTCCACCGTGATGCCGTTCGGCTGTCTCTGCCACCCGCAATAGTTCGTTCCGTCATATGCGACTACCAGTCTGATTCTTCTCATACCGCAATCACCGCAGCCGCCCAGACCGCCATGCAGATATATGCTGCCGCGTCTCTTTTCGCATACTGCAGAGGCTTCATCTTCGTCCTTCCCTCACCGCCGTGATAGCATCTCGCCTCCATCGCCGTCGCAAGGTCCGAGGCTCTGCGAAATGCAGATATAAACAGCGGAACCAGAAGCGGGATCATGGATTTGGCCTTCTCCATGATATTGCCGGATTCAAAGTCCGCGCCTCTCGCCATCTGAGCCATCATGATCTTATTGGTCTCTTCAACGAGTATAGGTATGAATCTCAGAGCTATACTCATCATCATGGATATCTCGTGAACCGGGACATGGATTTTGTTGAGAAAATGCAGCCCCTTCTCCATACCGTCTGTGAGATTGTTCGGTGTGGTGGTCAGCGTCATGATTGATGATGCTGTCACAAGGCATATCAGTCGAACCGCCATCTTCAGAGCCGTCTCTACGCCCTCCCGGGTTATCTTCAGGATGCCGAACTGCCATATAACCTCGCCCGTGGTCAGAAAGAGGTTGAATACCACGCTGAGCAAAAGAAGCATCATGATGGCCTTGAGTCCTCTGAACATGAATCCCACAGGAACATTGGACAGCTTTATGACAACCGCAAGTGCCAGTACGCCTATGGCATATCCTGCCCAGTCATGCGCACAGAAGAGAATGATGATATACAGCATCGTCCCGAATAGCTTGGTTCTCGGATCAAGTCTGTGTATCACTGAATCCGTAGGATAAAATTGTCCTAATGTGATGTCCTTGAGCATGCTAACCTCTCGTACTCTCTATGCTGTCTTATCTGCAAAAGCCTGCCGCCTGAGGCGCCTTTTTCAATGCCTCATATGCGCCCTCTACCGTGATGATATCGTCCGGGATATTCCAGCCCTGCGCCCTCAGCCGCTGAACAAGATATGTGATCTGCGGTGCGCTCAACCCTATCTCCTCAAGCTCCCTATAGTGCTTGAAGACCTCTCTGGGGGTATCATCATATGCTATCGTTCCCTGCCGGATGACCAGCAGCCGGCTCACATATTTCGCCACATCCTCCATGCTGTGAGACACCATGACCACCGACATCCCTGTGTCTCTGTGAAGTGCGCTCAGGCTGTTAAATATGGAATCCCGTCCTCTGGGATCAAGTCCCGCCGTGGGCTCATCCAGCACCAGCACCTGCGGCTTCATCGCTACAACTCCCGCGATAGCCACCCGCCGCTTCTGACCGCCCGACAGATCAAACGGCGACCGCTCCCACAGCTCCTCGTCCACACCGGCCAGCGCCAATGCCTCCTTGGCTCTCTGCGTACATTCCGCATCCGAGAGGCCCTGGTTTTTGGGTCCGAATTTCACATCCGTGATGACATCGGTCTCGAAAAGCTGATACTCCGGATACTGGAATATCAGTCCTACCTTGCGCCGAAGGCTGCGCATATCATAGCCTTCCTTGTATATGTTCTCTCCGTCCACATATATGCTGCCGCTTGTGGCTCTGAGAAGTCCGTTCAGATGCTGTATCAGCGTGGATTTGCCCGATCCGGTGCGGCCTATGATTCCTATAAACTCGTGATCTCCGATCTCAAAGCTTACATCCCGCAGGGTATGATGCTCCATGGCCGTTCCGGGAGAGTAGATATAATTCAGATTTTCAACCTTTATCCCCATATCATGTATGCTCCCCGGACTCTGCGGCCGTCTTTTTCCTGTTTTTGTGCTTTTCCGGGCTCTGACCGGCATTCTCCCTCACAGTCAGCGCCTGTGCCAGCTCATCTACGGTGATGATCCCGGCCGGAATGTCCCAGCCGTCCGCTCTCAGCATATCTGAAAGCTCCGTGACCTGCGGCACATCCAGTCCCAGCTCTCTGATCTCACTGCCTCTGGAAAATATCTCCTTCGGGGTTCCTTCCATCACTATATCGCCTTTTTCCATGATGATCACGCGATTGGCGTTTACCACCTCTTCCATATAGTGAGTGATCAGAATAACCGTGATCTTCTCTTCCCGATTGAGCTTTACCGCAGCCTCTATGATGTCTCTGCGGCCGTTCGGATCCAGCATGGCTGTTGATTCATCAAGTATGATGCAGTGAGGCTTCATCGCAAGCACACCTGCTATGGCCACACGCTGCTTCTGCCCTCCCGAGAGATTGTTCGGCGACACATTTCTGTATTCTGTCATGCCTACGCGTCTGAGTGCGTCGTCAACCCGCTCCCGGATCTCCGATGTCGGCACGCCGAGATTCTCCGGGCCGAAGGCTACATCCTCCTCTACGATATTGGCGATGATCTGATTGTCCGGATTCTGAAAAACCATACCCACTGTCTTGCGGATGTCCAGAGTTTTGTCTTCGTCCTTGGTGTTCATCGTGTAAACCAGCACATCACCTCGTGTCGGCAGGTATAAGGCATTGAGAAGCTTGGCCAGTGTTGATTTTCCGCTGCCGTTCATCCCCAGGATCGCAACGAAGTCCCCTTCCTCGATATTCAGGCTTATATCACTCAGGGCCCGGGTGATCTCCTCGGCTGCATTCTCGTCATGGGTTATATAGTCATAGCCTACATTCTCGGCCTTGATTATCTCATTCATATGTGACCTCTGTTCAGGGCGTAATCGCGGGCTGCTATCGCATGGCACTCTGTAATCTGCTCTCGCTTCGCGAGAGCA
>CAVIJY010000083.1:0-4887 GCA_963643215.1 Lachnospiraceae bacterium
AAAGGTATTTTGTGATATACTGCGCGTTGTCTTGAAGATGAAAGTTTGGAAGTAAGCTTCCAAACTTGATTGGCGATTCAAATACGAGCATGTGCAAGCACTGCCCGTGCTTGAATCTGGAGGACAAAGTTTGGAAGTAAAATTCCAAACTTGATTGGTGATTCAAATACGAGCATGTGCAAGCACTGCTCGTGCTTGAATCTGGAGGACAAAAACATGGAAATGCAGGAGGACATATGAATATCACGGTATATCTCGGAGGACTTGAGGGAAATGATCCCGCACTTGCAAAGGCGGTAAAGGAGCTGGGCGGATGGATAGGAGAGAGCGGCAACTCTCTGGTCTACGGAGGTTCAAGAACAGGACTTATGGGTGAGCTTGCCGACAGCGCGATGGCGGCCGGTGCGAGGGTCACGGGAGTTGAGACAGAGTTCTTTGTAGATGCCGATGTTCAGCACAACGGACTGACGGAGCTGATTGTGGTAAAGACTATGCCGGAGAGAAAGACAAAGATGATGGAGCTCGGAGATGCCTTCATAGCATTTCCGGGAGGCACGGGCACTCTTGAGGAGATATCGGAGGTTATGTCGGCGGTATCGCTCAGGCGTCTGTGCGCACGGTGTATACTGTACAATCTCAACGGGTATTACAATGATCTGAAGGCACAGCTGCAGCATATGGTGGATCTGGGTCTGTCGACGCCGGAGCGCCTCAAGGGCATATACTTCGCGGAGGATCTCGATGAGATAAAGCGGATACTGGGATTTTGATTGATTTCACTAAACGGAAAAATACCTTAAATATTTGGCTAAATATTGTGTGAAATATACACAAATGATAAAATGCATAGGAATTTGACCGTTGGAAGGACTCTTTGATCACGGAAACCGATGCAGCGAGGCAGCCGATGTTAGATAAGTATAAGATAAGGATAATAGCGTGGGTCATGACGATGGTCATGGCCGTCGCTTATTTTGCCGCCGACATGGGTTCCGTCATTGAGGCATGGGCATACACCTCGCAGGTTGCCAGTGTCAAGGCATCATCACTCAATGTCAGGAGCGGCCCGGGGACATCATATACCAAGGTCACATCACTGTCGCTGGGCGAGCAGGTGGTTGTTACGGATGAGGTGACCGGTGCGGACGGCTCTGTATGGGCCAAGATAACCGATGCAGCCGGCAATCAGCTGGGATATGTGCTTAAGGCATATCTCGGGATGGCCACGGTATACTCCGGACTTTCGGACTCCGGTTTTGAGAGCATGCTCAGCAAGCAGGGATTCCCGGAATCGTATAAGCCGTATCTGAGGGCACTTCATTCTCAATATCCGAACTGGACTTTTACGGCAGTGCATACCGGCCTCGACTGGGAGACGGTGATAGCAAACGAATCCATAGTCGGAAGGAATCTGGTATATACATCAAGCAAATCCTCATGGAAGTCGACTGAGGACGGAGCCTATGACTGGGGCACAGGCTCCTGGCCGGGATTTGACGGAAGCGCCTGGGTGGCAGCAAGCGAGGATATCATAAGATATTATATGGATCCGAGAAATTTTCTGGATTCTGTCTATGTATTCCAGTTTCTGGATCACAAATACAACTCAGCCGTACATACTGCAGCGGGTCTTGAAAGCATGCTGAAGGGTACATTTATGGAAAGCAGCTATTCCGGCGGCTCGACGGTCTCTTCAGGAACTACATTTGAGCCACCGTCGGCCATCACGGATGCCAACGGTGTGCAGCTGATAGGCCCCGGATATACGGTGGACATCGCGCAGAGCTCTCCGGGGGGCTCACAGGCCGTAGTGGCAGCTCCCGAAACGGGTACGACGCAGTCGGCTGCAACGACATCATCACCGTCCGTAAGCTCCGGACCGGGAGCGTCGCTTGTTGATCCGACGACATCAGACGGCTCAGTCTCCGGCTCAGTTTCATATGCAGATATACTGATAAAGGCAGCACAGGAGTCGGGAGTCAATCCGTATGTACTGGCTTCGATGATCATTCAGGAACAGGGACAGGCGGGCACGAGTCCGCTGATCAGCGGAACATATTCGGGCTATTCCGGAATATACAATTTCTTCAATGTAGAGGCATATCAGTCCGGCAGTATGAGCGCTGTTGCGAGAGGCCTGTGGTGGGCATCACAGTCAGGCTCTTACGATCGACCGTGGAGCAGCCGGGAGAAGGCCATAGTCGGCGGAGCAAAGTTTTACGGAGAGAACTATACATACGAGAAGCAGAATACATTTTATCTGAAGAAGTTCAATGTACTCGGGACGAATCTGTATAAGCACCAGTTCATGACCAATATTCAGGGTGCGGCGAGCGAGGGATATCATCTGTCCAAGGCATATACGGACGAGGTCAAAACTGCTGCTCACAATTTCGAAATACCGGTCTATACAGGCATGCCGGAGACAGCGGAGCCGTGCCCGACGAAGGACGGAAGCCCGAACAACAAGCTGTCGGGTCTCGGCGTGGAAGGCTTTGTGATCACGCCTACATTCAATACGGATACAACATCCTATGACCTGATAGTCGGACTGGATATGGCGACAGTAAATATCTGGGCGCAGGCGATTGACTCGAAGGCGCAGATATCCGGAATAGGAAATGTGAGTCTCGCCCAGGGAAGCAATACGGTCAACATAGTAGTAACGGCAGAGAACGGCTCGACGAGGACATATACCCTGAATATCGTCCGGCAAAGCGGCGGACCTACATATACATACGGAATAGGCTCGGGCAGCGGATATTCGTCCTACGGCCCGGGTATGAGCACAGACATCACCGCACCCGCGGTGACGCAGACAACATCGGCAGGTGCCGAAAGCATCGTCAATTTCGTATCGCCCGACGGCGAGACGGGAGCAGTAAAGATACAAGCACCCGGAGGACAATGACCATGAAAGCTTTAAAAAACAGAACATGCCGGCTCCTCACATGGCTGATGACCATGATTATGCTCATCAGTCCGCTGGGGAGGATAGAGGCTCAGGCGGCAGTAAGCACGAGGATATCATTTTCAGATCCGCAGACAAAGGCCGGCGAGGAGTTCATCGTAACTATGAAGATCACGGCGCTGAGCGGGGGCAACCTCGGCAGCACGAAGGTGTCTTTGAAGTATGACACATCGTATCTTCAGTTTCTGGGAGGAGATCATACATCGGACGGCTCGGCGGGGATAGTTCAGGTGACCGGCGATTCAAGCATGGGAACCACGGAGTATGCCTTTACTCTGCGCTTTAAGGCCCTCGCACAGGGAAGCACCACGCTGGAGATAAATGACTATGAGCTCTATGATGTGAACAGCAAGGCTGCCACGCTTGACAGGAAGGGGTCGTCGGCTATCACCATAGCGCAGGGCGAGTCGGGAGCATCCGATGCAACGCTCAAGTCACTGAAGATAAGCCCAGGGACACTGGAGCCGGCGTTTGATCCGGCAGTGACAGAGTATACGGCGACAGTGGCAGAGAGCATAGAGAAGATCACGGTGAGTGCTCCTACAAGCGACGCCAACGCCAAGGTGGTGATCAGCGGAAACTCAGGACTGGTGCTGGGAGAAAATGTCGTAACATGCAAGGTCACCGCTCAGGACGGTACTGCAAATGTCTATACAATCAAGGTCACGCGTCAGGAGGGACTCTCAGAGGAAGATGCGACAGCGGCTGTAAGCAGCTCCTCCGACAGGGCTGTGGTAAACGGCGTAGAATATGATGTGGCAGCCGTGTTTGACGACAGCATCATCCCGGACGGATATACTGCGCAGGAGATCAATTATCACGGTGCCAATGTCAAGGCTGCTGTAGAGACAGACCGGGGGATCACACTCATATATCTGATAGCGACGGACGGCTCGGGGGATTTCTTCGTGTATGATGCTCAGGCCGATTCATGGTCGCCGTGGGCACAGATGAATGTATCTCAGAAGAGCTTTACGATAGTTCCGCTCGGAACGGATACGCAGGTGCCTGAGGGCTTTGCAGACAGCACCATAGAGCTGAACGGAAAGAAGATTCACGGCTGGGTATGGGCCGGAGATACAGAGCAGAAGTATTGCATAGTATATGCTATGAATGCCGAGGGAGACAAAAACTTCTATCGCTATGATATGAAGGAGAAGACCGTACAGAGATACTTTGAGGATATGCCGGCACAGGAGTCAACAGACGATCCAGCATATCTCGAGCTGGTTGATCAGTACAATTCGCTGATAAAGGATTATAATCTGCGCGGATACTTCATGACAGGCCTCGGGGCGCTGGCAGTCATACTGCTGATAGCGCTGATCGCGGTTCTGACCACAGGCTCAAGAAAAGCGGCACCCGCTTCGAGGACAAAGACAGGAGCCGCAGATTCTGCAAGAGGGCAGAGTCAGACTGCAAGAGGCACACAGACCAGAGGGAATGTCTCGTCGAGAGCGGGCGGATCGGCGCGCTCATCGGCAGGCTCGAGGTCTGCCGAGTCACTGATAGCTCCCAAGAGAAATGCGGAAAAACGCCGTATAGAAAGACTCGAGGAACAAAACGACGAGATTGAGCTCAGTCCAACAGAGGCATTGCCGCCGGTGACGGCTGTCAGAAGGCATAAGGAGACACTGGACGCCCGTGAGCATTATATGAGGGGCAATGAGATAGACGAAACATATACTGCAGCACAGGCTTCCGCAGAAATGATAAACGAGATATCGCACAGCGCGGAAAAGCAGGCTCAGGAGGAGCTTGCAAAGCAGGTGAGCAGCACAGTGCTTCAAAGCGATGAAGATGATGACTTCACGAATATATCTCTTTGATCTCTTTGATCTGCAGAAATTTCAGACATAAGATTGGTTCGGGTGCACCCGAACCTCCGGTTACTCGGATTGTTTCGTGCTTCGCAC
>CAVIJY010000084.1:0-4802 GCA_963643215.1 Lachnospiraceae bacterium
AGTATGTCTGTCAATCTCTGCATAGCTGCCTCCCTTCGCTGTCTGTGTCTGCATGATCATGGTGTTGTTTCGTTGTTTTCCTGCTATATGTCACTGCGATCCGCGGTCTGCTCTCGTACCATCTGCGGATGCCGGTACTCCTGAGGATGCCCGTACTCCTGCGGATGCCGGTACTCCTGCGGGTGCTTACCTGCCCTCCGCCAGTCTCTGCGCCACGAGCTCCGCTGCCCTCGGAAGCAGCACCCACTCGGCCTGCTCCATCACGCGCCTTTGCAGCGTCTCAGGTGTATCATCATCAAGGACATCAACGGCCTTTTGAAATATGATCTTTCCGCCGTCGGTGATCTCATTGACATAGTGTACCGTGGCTCCCGTGACCTTCACTCCGTACTTAAGCGCCGCCTCATGCACCTTCAGGCCGTACATGCCGTCTCCGCAGAATGACGGTATAAGCGACGGATGAACATTGATGATCCTGTCTGGATAGTGATCGGTAAATTCCCGCGACAGAACACTTAGGAATCCTGCCATCACTATCAGATCGATGCCGTGCTCGTCCAGCACCTGCACCAGCCGCCTGCTGTAAGCCTCTACGGAGCCGTACTCCTTTTTCGTCACTGTCACAGCTTCTATACCCGCGTCAGCAGCTCTTTGCAGGGCATATGCATTCTTTTTGCTGCTCAGCACAAGCACTATCTCACCGCTTTTTATGATGCCGGACCTCTCGGCATCGATCAGTGCCTGAAGATTGGTTCCTCCTCCTGACACCAGAACTGCTATTCTGGCCTTTCTCATGTGAGCTCCTTTCTCAGATCAGCCTTATCTTCTCAGCATTTTCAGCATCGTCTGCGCTTTGCACCTCTCCGATCACATAGGCATCTATCGCATGCTCCTTAAGTGTTCTGACTGCCGCGTCGGCTGTCTGTGCAGACGCTATCATTGCCATGCCGACTCCCATATTGTAGGTGTTGAACATATCTCTCTCGGGGATGCCGCCCGTCTCCTGAAGAAGTCTGAATATCGGCAGAACCTTTATTCTTGACTTCTCAACCACCGCACACAATCCTTCAGGAATGGATCTGGGTATATTCTCATAGAAGCCGCCGCCCGTGATATGGCTGATGCCGTGAATCTCCGCTGCCTCGATAGCCGCCAGCACCGGCTTCACATATATTTTAGTCGGAATCAGGAGCGCCTCTCCGAGCGTCATCCCCAGACTTTCCTCATATCTGTTCAGATCGGTATTCTCCACATCGAAGACCTTTCTGACCAGCGAATAGCCGTTGGAATGTATTCCTGTGGACGGCAGGGCTATGATGACATCTCCGGGCTGCATCCTGTCCGGGTTCAGTATCTTCTCCCTGTCGACGATGCCCACTGAAAAGCCGGCCAGATCATAGTCATCCGGCTGCATCGTTCCCGGATGCTCTGCCGTCTCTCCTCCGATGAGTGCGCAGCCTGCCTGCACACATCCCTCAGCCACTCCGCTCACCAGCGATGCAACCTTCTCCGGTTCATTTTTCCCGATCGCTATGTAGTCGAGGAAGAATATAGGCCTCGCGCCGCAGCAGATTATGTCATTGACGCACATCGCTACGCAGTCGATACCGACAGTGTCGCTCCTGCCCATCAGCTGTGCTATCCGCTGCTTTGTTCCGACTCCGTCCGTGCCGCTCACCAGCACCGGCTCCTTCATTCCCTTTATATCCGGGGCATACAGACCTCCGAACCCGCCTATGCCTGAGATGCATCCGGAATCAAATGTACGCTCCACATGTTTTTTCATCAGCTTTACGCCCTCGTAGCCTGCCTCGATGTTTACGCCTGCGGCAGCATATGAAGCTGAATGTGATATGCTCATAGCTCTCCCTTCTTTGTGCAAAGTGTGATTCGGGTGTCAGCATACCCGAGCCGGAGGTTACGCGGATTGCCTCGTGCCTCACACTCCGGCGATTCTACGCTCTTCGACTCTTCAGCTGTTTGCCAGGCGTATCTCCTCGTCTGCCCTCAGCACATCCTCGAGTCCTTTATCGCGCGCCTCCTGCAGCTTTGCCGCAAGTACATCGTCCGTAACCGCCATAATCTCGATGGCCAGAAGCGCTGCGTTCTTAGCTCCGTCCACCGCGACAGTGGCAACCGGAATCCCGGACGGCATCATAACTGTCGAAAGAAGTGCGTCCATGCCGTCAAAGCAGCTTGATTTGCACGGTATCCCTATGACCGGCAGTGTGGTATTGGCCGCCAGAGCACCCGCCAGATGCGCCGCCATGCCTGCGGCCGCTATAAGCACAGAAAATCCGCTCTCCCTGGCGGATTTGGCAAAGTCTCTTGCCTCGTCCGGACAGCGGTGGGCGGATAATACTCTTACTTCTACAGGCACTCCGTATTCCTTGAGCACCGCGATTCCCTTTTCTACAACCGGCAGATCCGACTTGCTTCCCATGACTACTCCGACTTTCTTCATGATGCGCCTCCGTGAGTGTTTATATTGAAAGTTCTTTGAAAGTCGCCTGCTTCGTGCGTGTCGCACTCTCGCAGGCGCCGCCCGTATTCGCAATCCGCGCTGTCGCGCTACTTGCTCATACTAGGCTTGCCCGTGCTAGCACGGCGTGGGTGCGTATGCCGTACGGAACTTTCAAAGAAAAATCTGGGCAGACCGACTCAACATTGTGAATCAATCTGCCCAGACGGTCGACTCTGTATCATGCGCGGTTCCATGTGGTACTCCACTCATTCCGTCAGTCACCGCACACCTTGCTTATTTCCTGAAGCTATGTTCATTCTACCAAAGCCTGTCTTGTATCATCAATTATATAAAATCACTATTTTTCCCAGTGCCAACACATGAAAAAAGCAATATTGCCGATGGCCCGGTTTGGCAAAATAACAACTCCAAAACCTCAAAATAGCAACTCTGCAACTTCAAATAGCAACTGTTTTCAAAAATAGCAACTGTTTCCCTTGCAAAAGTTGCAATTTGAGTTGCACTTGAAGTTGCATTGTTGCTTTTTCACATTTCTTGATCGAGCTCCATATCATGCTATTTTAGTTTTTTGGTACTTTTGCCATTTAACTAAAATAGCGTTCTCTCACTTTAGAACATGATGGGACGCAACTTCGAGATACTGATTCACAGTTCAAGGGAATGATCATTCAGCAGGAACTCATAAAGTCCGAGATAAAGTATTCCGTTATCGTCCGTCCATGGCTTCATTGCGGTCTTGCTGATAATGATTTTCCTGAAGAAATCCCTGGTGTGCATCAAAGGTCGCAGTTCGGCCTCGCGTTTTGACGGCTCGGAAATATTCAGTGCGGACTGGATGTAGTATTTTTTAGAGCCCTTGTTTACTACAAAGTCTATCTCGCACTGTTTTTTAGACCTTTTCCCTGCATCTGTTGTTGCGATCTCCACAACACCGACATCAACGGAATACTCCCGGCACAGAAGCTCGTTGTATATAATATTCTCCATGATGTGTGGTTCTTCCTGCTGTCTGAAATTGAGCCGTGCGTTGCGCAGACCGATGTCAGTGCAATAATACTTTGACGGATACTCGAAATACTTCTTGCCCTTTACATCATATCTCTTCGCATTGCTGAACAGAAACGACTCCATCAGATAATTCAGATAGTTGGAAATGGTCGTGCTTGAAACCTTGATATTTTTTACCGTCTGGAGGGTATTGGATATTTTGTTTGCATTGGTGAGCGAACCGACAGATGAGCAAAGATCATCCGTCAATTCGCTGAGCACATCCGGCAGCTCGATGTCATAGCGCTCCACGATGTCCTTAAAATAAACCTCTGTGAAAAGAGCCCGCAGATAGCTCATCTTCGCCGCATCACTCTTTTTTGTCAAAACAAGCGGCATGCCTCCGTACAAGGCATATTCCTCGTAGGCATCGGATTTATCCCCGCCTGCAAAGGAGTAATACTCCTTGAAGGATATGGGATACACTCTAACCTCATCACCTCTGCCGCGAAAGGCTGTCAGCACATCCTTTGTGAGCAGCTTTGAATTGCTCCCTGTCACATAAATATCAACATTACGCAGCCTCATAAGACCGTTGAGCACATTGTAAAGCCTGATGTTATCAGGATTCTTGAGTTCATCTTTCGTGATTGCATACTGCACCTCGTCAATGAGAATGTAGTACATATCCGTGTTCACAATTTTCCCGCGGATATATTTCGACAGCTCGTCGGGGTCACGATACTTCACATACATGTCGTCATCCAGAGCTATCGTAATAATCTGCTCCTTCTTCACACCGCTTTCTATCAGATAATCATAAAAAAGATCAAACAGCAAAAAACTCTTGCCGCACCTTCTGATTCCGGTGATGACCTTGATCAGTCCGTTTTCTTTTCTGTCGATGAGCCTGTTAAGATATCCGTCACGCCTGATGATATTCTGCATTATAGACCTCTGTTCACTTAAAACTTACGGGTGTTTTCCCCTGACTTTCAAGCATAGTATGCTGCTTTTACGGCAAAATATCAAGCTGTGTTTGAAACTTGAGTGTATTTGCACCATTCCAAAGCCTCCTCTTTTTTATCAACACAAAAATGACCGGAACAGCGGCATATACCCGCCATTCCGGTCGTCGTCTCTTGGAACGCAAAGATGCCGATTGCAACGCCTTCGCTTTCGCATCACTTAGTATTCATTTTACATTAGCTTTATTGATTTCAGCCGATATAAAGCCTGCTGTCCGGGCATAAGCTACCACCTTCCGCATTGCTTTACTTCACCTGCGCTGCCTTGGTCTCGCAGTAGATGCAGCGGTACTCGCGCGTCT
>CAVIJY010000085.1:0-4676 GCA_963643215.1 Lachnospiraceae bacterium
GTGTCTGAAGATGCCCGGATCACAGGGAATGCTGACGACAGCCATATGAATTTGCTTATGAAGAACATGCGGGTTTATGTATTTTACAATATACATAGATGTTTTTAGACTGTAATCAGCAAAGAGCAGATGAGGATCTGACGGATATGGATATGGTGCATGAAGATATCAGATACGACTCATTGTGAAAACAGCGGCAAATGATAAACAGGCTGGTATGCCGGAAGGGAGATATCATGGGAGAACAGAAGATAGGATACAGAATCATCGAGGACTTTGAACGGGTAGCCCCTGAGCTGCTTGAAAGGGTGGGAAAGTTTTCTTCGGCTGAGCTGTGCGACGGCGCTATAGTATACAATGCCATGGACTATCACATCAAACCGATGGTTACGACAAAAAAAATAGTAGGACAGGCTGTGACGCTCAAGCTGATGCTGGGAGACAGCCTTCTGGTCACCAAGGCGCTGGCTATGTGCAAGCCGGGCGATATCCTTGTGATAGACGGAAGAGGAAGCGGCAACAATTCGCTGTGGGGAGATCACAGGAGTCTGGTTGCGAAATATCTGGGACTGTCCGGCGTTGTCATGGACGGAGCCTTCAGAGATATCGATGAAAATGAGGCTATTGGCTTCCCGATATACGCGCGGGCTGTCACAGCGGGAACCAGCACCAAGAACTCGAACGGAGAGATCAATGTGCCTATATCCTGCGGCGGAGTTCCGGTTCATCCGGGAGATATCATAGTCGGAGACAGAAACGGTGTGGCAGTGGTTCCGGTCAGGTATGCAGAGCAGATTATGGAAAATGCCGCTAAAAAGCACAAGAGCATGGATGATCTGACAGCACAGATCAATGCAAGCATGAAGATCATCCCCGACAACTTTGCAGAGCAGATGAGAAAGCTTGGCTACGAAGCGTGAGATAAATTTTAGATACGAGGTGAATGTAATGGCAGAAAATCTTACCAGAAAGATACTTAGGTCGCATCTGGCTGAGCCGTCGGATATGAATGTCGGGGATCAGATCAGTCTGAAGATAGATCAGACGCTCACGCATGATATAAATGCCGTCATGTGCTATCTGGCATTTGAAGGAATCGGAATCCCCAGAGTTCAGGTGGATACGGCGGTAAGCTATCTGGATCACAACCTGCTGTATGTAAACAGCAATACTCCGGATGACCACAATTTTCTCAGAACCCTTGCAGAGCATTACGGAATCTATCTGTCGAGACCGGGCAACGGCATCATGCATACCATACAGATGGCGAGATTCGGCGCTCCGGGAAAGGTAAGTCTGGGAACTGACAGCCATACTCCGTCGGGAGGAGCGATAGGAATGATGTCGATCGGAGGCGGAGGCATGGATGTTGCGGTGGCCATGGCAGGGATCCCGTATACGCTCACTATGCCGAAGGTGGTCAAGGTCACGCTGACCGGAGAATTAAAACCCGGTGTATCCGCCAAGGATGTGATACTGGAGATGCTCAGAAGGTACACTGTAAAGGGCGGCCTAGGGAAGATCTACGAATATACAGGGCCGGGAGCGGCAGCGCTTGAGGTTCCGGAGAGAATGACCATTAGCAACATGGGAGCGGAGCTCGGAGCGACTTGCTCCATATTCCCGTCGGACGAGCAGGTAAGAAGATTCCTCAGGTCACAGGGCAGGGAGGATGCTTATATTCCGATGCAGGCAGATGAGGGATGCACATATGACGATGAAATAGAGATAGATCTGTCCGCACTGGAGCCGCTTATAGCATGCCCGGATCAGCCGGACAGGGTGCAGAAGGTGACGGAGCTTGAGAAGATCAAGGTGGATCAGGTCTTCATAGGAAGCTGCACAAACGGAAGCTACAGCGATATCGCAAGAGCAGCGACCGTCCTGAAGGGGCGTCATGTCAATGAGAATGTGAACTGCGTATGCGGCGTGGCCTCAAAGCAGATATACAAGCAGCTTATGAAGGACGGATATATCGACATGCTGCTGGATGCCGGAGTGCGTATGCTTGAGATATCCTGCGGACCGTGTACAGGAATCGGTCAATGCTGTCCGACAAACGGAATATCAGTAAGAACATCCAACAGAAACTTCAAAGGGCGTGGAGGAACCACGGATGCAAGGCTCTATCTTGCAAGCCCCGAAACCGCAGCTGCTATAGCGGTGAAGGGAACATTTGCCACAGCGAGTGAGATCATGGGGGATGATACGGCGATCCTTCGAACCATAAAGGAGCCTGAGACATTTACGGTGGATGATTCCATGATCATAAAACCGATTCCCGAGGAGGAGGCAGCAAGGGTAGAGATAGTAAGAGGTCCGAATATACAGCCTCTGCCGATCCCGCCGGTGCCGGAGAATCATCTCAGAGCCAAGGTCAGCCTGAAGACGGTTGACAATATCACGACGGATGACATCACGCCCAACACCGCGGAGCTGACGGCGATGAGATCGAATATCCCGAAGATGAGCCAGTACTGCTTCATGCGCTATGATCCGGAGTTCGCGAAGAGAGCCAGAGAGCTGGGTCAGAGCATCATAGTAGGAGGCGAAAACTACGGACAGGGCTCTTCGAGGGAGCACGCGGCGATAAACCCCATGTATCTTGGCGTACGCGTCGTGATCGCCAAGAGTCTGGCAAGGCTGCACAGAGGCAATCTGATAAATCACGGAGTGATTCCGATGCAGTTTGACAGCGCCGCAGACTATGACATGATAAATCAGGGCGATGAGCTCGAGATCGAGAATCTCCGAGAACAGATCGAGACAGACAGCGTTACAGTTCGCAATCTTACTGCAGACAGAGATTTCAAATGCCACCTGTCACTTACTCAGGAGGAAAAGGAGGTCATACTGGCCGGCGGAAGATTGAGATATGTAAAGAGCAAGGCAGAGAATAAGGCGCTTTGAAAAGCAGCCGGATCCTGTGCTTGAGATATAAAAGGGTTTAAGAATTCAACACATCAAGGGGGAAGAAAAATATGAAGATGACAGCTGCACAGGCTATGGTGGAGATCATCACCAAGGAGGGTATCAGGACGGCGTTCGGCATCCCGGGAGCGGCGATCAATCCGGTTTACAAGTATCTGGAGCATGCTCCCATACAGCATTTTACCATGCGTCATGAGGAGGCATGCGTGCATGCGGCGGACGGATATCAGAGAGCGAAGCATGAGATAGCACTGGCCATCTGCTCCGCAGGTCCGGGAGCGACAAACTTCGTGACGGGACTGTATACGGCATTTATCGATTCGATGCCGGTTCTGTGTGTGGTAGGGCAGGCAAATACGGATCAGCTTCATCAGGAGCCGTTTCAGTGCGTTGATATGCCGGATATCACAAAGACAGTGACCAAGTATTCAAAATGCGTGATGAAGGCGCAGGATCTGCCGGAGATGCTCAGAGAAGCGTTCTATCAGATGCGCACCGGTCGACCCGGTCCCGTGCTTATAGAGTTCCCGCTTGACATTCAGAAGGCGGAGCTTGACTTTGACATAGATAAGTACGAGTCCAAGGCTGTGGAGGCGGTAAGACCCGATCCCGCCAAGATAAAGCAGGCGGTAGAGATGCTTAAGACAGCGAAGAATCCGGTTATCATCATGGGCGGAGGCTGCTTTATCTCGGGATGCCCTGAGCAGGTTGTGGAGCTGGCTGAGCTGCTGAATGTGCCGGTTATCACGACATATCAGGCCAAGGGAGGCATACCGGAGGATCATCCGCTCAATGCCGGGCATGTGGGCATACAGGTAGGACAGCCCATAGGAAACAAAATATTCCTCGATTCCGACTGTGTGCTGGCTATAGGAAACCGCTTCTCCGACAGGCATACAGGAACGCTCTCCGTATATAAGGGAGACAGAAAGTTCATACATATCAATATCGAGCCGAGCCAGATTGGAATGGTATTTGAGCCTGATCTGGGAATCGTGTCTGACGCAAAGCTGGCGACAGAGGCTCTCATCGCAGAGGTCAAGGCCGCAGGGCTTCGCTTCGATGCGGAAAACACGGGAAAGCTGCCGGAGCTCCGAAAGCAGCTGGCGAGAAAGACAGATTATGATGATGCTCCGATGATGCCGCACAGAGTATTCCAGGAGGTCAACGAGGCATTTGACGATGACACCTACTTTGCAGAGGGCTGCGGTATCACACAGATATGGAGCGGACAGCTGCAGACAGTAAATAAGCCCTACAAGTATCTCCCCTCAGGCGGCGCAGGAACGCTTGGATATGAGGTTCCGGCGATCTTCGGTATGAAGGTAGCGCATCCCGAATGTGATGCGGTTACGGTAGTGGGCGACTTCGGCCTGACATTCATGGGCGAGGAGATCGCAGTTGCAAGCGCATTTAAAAAGCCCATCATCGTCGTGGTGGTAAATAATGCATATCTGGGGCTCATCAAGCAGAACCAGAATGGTCTTGGCTTTGAATATGCTGTGGAGATGCCGTACAACCAGGACGGAACCATAGACTATGTAAAGCTGGGCGAGGCATATGGTTGCGTGGCGGAGAGAGTATTCAGCCCTGAAGAGCTCAAGGCGGCGCTGGTGAGGGCGAAGGCCTCAACGAGAGCGTCGGGAAGATGCTATCTGATCGATGCAATATGCATCAAGAGCCAGCTGTGCGACATGGGCGGAGCTATCAATGCCATCGCGAGCAAGGCTCCGGCGCAGGACTGA
>CAVIJY010000086.1:0-4586 GCA_963643215.1 Lachnospiraceae bacterium
GCGCGACATACCCGATATAGTATGGAAGCTCACGGATATATTCTGGCCGGGACCGTTGACGATAGTGCTGCGGCGCGCGGATATCATACCCGACTGCATCACTGCGGGGATGGACACCGTGGCCGTGAGATGTCCGAAAACCGAAGTCACACGAGAGCTGCTGAAGCTGGTGGACTTTCCTGTAGCGGCTCCGTCAGCCAATACATCAGGACGCCCCAGCACTACCTCTGTGGCACATGTGGTGGAGGATCTGGACGGCAAGATTCCCGCGGTGCTGGACGGAGGCGACTGCCAGTACGGATTGGAGTCCACGATACTGGACATGAGCGGCGACGAGCCTTGTCTGCTGCGACCGGGAGCGGTGACGCTGGAGGAGCTCGAAGCAGTGCTCGGAAAGATTAAGATAGACAAGGCAGTTGTCGCACCGCTTGCAGAAGGAGAAAAACCGAAAGCGCCGGGTATGAAGTACAGACACTATGCGCCGAAGGCGCCGCTGACCATGGTGCGCGGAGATGCGGATGCGACGGCGGCATATATCGACGGTCTGCTGACGGGAATATATGACAGCGGTTCTGAGAGATGCACAGGAATGATAGGAATCCTGTGCTTTGATGAATATGCGGAGCACTATAAAAGGCTGCAGGAGGCGAAGGAACTGAGAGATGCGGGAATATCCCTTGACATAGTGCCTTACGGTCCGGTTGAAAGCAGGTTAGAGCAGGCGCACGAGCTGTTTGATAAGCTGAGGGAATTTGACAAGAAGGATGTAGAGGCAATCTACGCACAGTGCCTTGATGATTCCGGCATAGGGCTGGCGATAGTAAACCGACTGAGCAAGGCCGCAGGATTTCATATACTGGATGTATAAGGCACGCATGCGACATTGTCCGGCATGGGACTGCTCTATATGAAATGACCCGGCGCATGCATGAGCGATGTATGCACAGAAACCGGAAGCATATACAACAGGAGATCACAGTTATGGACGAAAGGAAAGCCCGCATAGAGGAGCTTGTGAAACGGCTGAATGAGGCGTCTGAGGCTTATTACGGAGACAAAGACGAGATCATGAGCAACTACGAGTGGGACGCCATGTTCGACGAGCTCTCCAGGCTTGAAAAAGAAGCCGGTTACATACCGGAGGACAGCCCCACAAACAGGACAGGCGCGGAGGAAAGCTTCGGCGCGGGTAGGCGCGAGCCGCACGAGTATCCCATGCTGTCACTTGCCAAGTCCAAGGATGTATCGGCGCTGCAAAGATGGGCCGGGGAAAGACCCATATGGCTTAGCTGGAAGCTGGACGGCATCACCATGGCAGCAACATATGACGACGGAAGGCTCAGCCGGCTCATGACACGCGGCAACGGAACATTCGGAACCAATATTACACAGCTTGCTCCGTATATCAGGGATGTGCCGCCTCAGATAGCATACAAAGGCCATCTGGTAGTGCGCGGCGAGGCTGTCATATCATACAGCGACTTTACTCGCCTCAACGAGGAGCTGGAGGACGAGGATGACAAATATGCCAATCCCCGTAATCTTGTGGCGGGAACGCTGGCATTGGACGAGTCCAGAGCAGCACAGGTGGCGGAGAGATGTGTGACTTATCGCGCATTTACCATGGTTCACCTTGATGAGCCGATGGTATCATGGGGAGAGCGCATGAGCTATCTGGACACTCTTGGCTTTAAGACAGTGGATCACGAGAGATGTGATGCGGCTACACTTCCGGAGATGATAGAGCGATGGACAGAGCGCGTGAAGAACGGCCTGATGGACTATCCTGTCGACGGGCTGGTCATAGCCTATGATGATACAGACTATGCAGCTACCGGATCTGTGACAGGGCACCATGCGACCAATGCCGGAATGGCATTTAAATGGCAGGATACAGCCGCTCAGACGGTGCTGGATCATGTGGAGTGGAGCTGCGCTGCGTCCAATATCACACCGGTGGCCGTATTTGAGCCGGTACAGCTGGAGGGCACCGAGGTGAAGCGCGCAAGCCTCTGCAATCTGACGGAGCTGAAACGGCTGGGGATAGGCGCGGGAGGCGTGACGACACTTACGGTCATCAAGTCTAACATGATCATACCTAAGGTGATTGCGGCAGATGCCCACGGAACAAGCTGTGAGATCCCAAAGACCTGCCCGGTGTGCGGAGCTCCGACGCAGATACACAAGGGGAGCTCGACCGGCTCCGAGACCCTGCATTGCACCAATCCGGACTGCACTGCCAAGCATATCCGCCGCTATGAGAGATTTGTCTCCAGACAATGCATGGATATAGACGGACTGAGCGTAGAGACCATCACAAAGTTTATCAATGCAGGATATATCAAAGACTTTGTATCCTTCTATCATCTCGGAGAATACCGGGAGAGCATAGAGGCTATGGAAGGCTTCGGCAGGAAAAGCTATGAAAGACTGGCCGCAGCTGTGGAAAAAAGCCGCAATGTGCACCCGGCCAATTTCATCAATGCACTGAGCATACCGAAGATAGGCATTGATGCAGGAAGGCGCATCATAGCCAGATACGGAACCCGAGGATTTCTCGAACGGCTTGAATCAGGCATGGGATTCGAAGAAATAGAAGGAATAGGTGCGGAGCGCAGCAGCTCCATCCTGAGCTGGTACGGGGACACCGGAAATCGGGATCAGTTTCTGAGACTGATCGGCGAGCTGAGTATCGAGGACATACAGCCGGTATCTGAGGTCGAGGCGGCGTCGGGACGCTGTGCTAAAAAGACATTTGTCATCACGGGAGATGTACATGTTTTTAAAAACCGTGATGAATTCAAGCAATATGTTCAGTCGCAGGGCGGAAAGGTTGCGGGAAGTGTGTCTGCGAAGACGGACTATCTGGTGAACAACGATCCCCAATCCGCATCATCAAAAAATCAAAAAGCCCGTTCATTGGGGATACCTGTCATATCCGAGGATGCATTTATAGAAATGTTCGGAAGATAGGCGCTACAGCTTCACTCCCAGCTCATCTTCCAGAGATGATTTAAGATGCATCACAGTTTTTGCATTGTTGACAAATATCCTGCCGGCGTCGGTTAACTCCACGCCGGCATGTTTGCGTGTAAAAAGCTTCGCTCCCATCTCGTACTCAACATTTTTCAGATGCTTTGAAAGCATAGGCTGCGACATATAAAGCTTATCCGCAGCTTTTGAGAGGGATTTTTCCTGTGCGATGGTGATGATGTATGTAAGCGTATCCGTAGTCATATCGCTCCTTTGGTTATAAGCAGGTATATTCGTTGTCCAGGGCTGTGACAGCATCGTTGATCGCCGGAAAGCTCATGCCGCTGGAGAGCATGCGGTTTTTAAGAAGCCATATCAGATACCGCTCAGGATCGCTGAACACATGCCCCTTTCGGAAGATTATGGAAAGACCGGAGCTGAACGGATGCCTGAGCCGCAGCCAGCATACTCCGGGGCAGTCGTAGTAAGGGAGGAATGAGATGCCAAAGCCCTTTTGCGTAAGCAAAAGAACAGTATCCGACAGCTCCGCCCATGCCCCGACTGTCGGAGAATACGAGGCATTGCGGAAAATGTAATGATTGGGATTGGCGAGACTTCCGCTTTTGGGGGACAGGATGAAGACCTCG
This sequence comes from Lachnospiraceae bacterium, assembly GCA_963643215.1. Lineage (GTDB taxonomy): Bacteria > Bacillota > Clostridia > Lachnospirales > Lachnospiraceae > Darwinimomas. The sequence continues at coordinate 3,621 of CAVIJY010000086.1, forward strand.
TCCCGAAGCTCCTCTATATCCACAACCGGCAGATTTTCATATCCGCGAAGGTTATGCGCCAGAGCGTGATATTCAGGTACACACAGAAAGACCTCACATTCACAGATGGCGAAGTGCTCAACCGGACTGTCGGGACTGAGAGCAGCGTCTGATATCATGGCGGCATCGATCTCTCCGTTCTGAACCCTGGATACAAGCTCATAGGAAAGTCCGGCTGCGAGCCGGGGCTGGGTTGACGGATAGCGGGAGAGCAATTCAGCTATGCATTCATTAAGCATGATGCTGCCATGGCGAAGCGTCACGCCGAAGCTGAGAATGTGTGCGGCTTTATCGGACAGATTGCTGATGGAAGTGCGCATGCGCAGCATGACATCATTGATCTCTCTGGCAGTCCTGAGATATGCTTCGCCGTCCTTAGTGGGAACCAGAGTTCCATTCTCTTTTGCCAGCAGAGGGCGCCCGAGAGTGCGCTCGATGCCATCTACATATCTGCTGACAGCCTGACGGGTCACACCGAGTCTTTGAGCCGCGCCGGAGTAGCTTCCGGTCCTGACTATCTCCGTAAAATATCTGAGCTGTGAGAGATTCATGGCAGCCGAGCCTCCTTCAGGGTTCGTACATTGTGTGCACAATCAACAGTCTGATGATTCATATACGAAACTTTTGATTATACATTAAGCAATAAATGTTTAATTGTCAATCTTGCAGAATGAATCTAGTATTTTTATACACAGGATACATGAGCTCGCTGAATTCACACATGTTAGCGCAGTGGTAGCTTCTGCCGGATGGTGATGGCGAGCGGTGATTATGCAGTACTTGGTAGGAGGATAATGATGAGAAAAGTATTATCGGTTATACTTTCCGCATGCCTTGCACAGTCGTAAGCTGCTTTCCCAAAAAAAATCTTTAAAGAACACCGTCTTGACACAACTTGAATATATAGTTATAAAAAGAGTGTGTGTT
>CAVIJY010000087.1:0-4424 GCA_963643215.1 Lachnospiraceae bacterium
GCTGCTGCGGAAATTTTATTCCCAGCAGCTTCTCCCAGCCGCCTGTCTGAAAGTCTTTTAGCTGAGAGATATTTTTCTTGGCGGTTTCCATGTCCATATCATGCTCGATGATCTGAAAAACCGAGGAGAAAAAACCCGTGCTGACCATATGCAGCAGGCTTTTGTCTATAAGCGGAATATCAAATCCGGCTTTGCGCATGGTCTCCATATAGTTGAGCGTGGACTGCATCTCGCGCTCTACCATGCTGTGGATAAAGTCCGCATATTTCCCGCTGTCCCCGCATTTTAAGAGCAGGCGGAAGCTGTCATAATTATCATAAACATAATCAACGATTTGCTCTATCCCGTCTTCTGAGGATGCCGCCATGTGGTCAGTCTGCTCCTGAGGCGAAAGCACCTCAAACTCTGCCAGCACATCATCGTAAATTTGATAAATATGCTCCACATACGGGTCTATAAGCGCATCGAACATGCTTTCCTTTGTCGGGAAGTACTTATAGAAAGCTCCCGTTGTGAGACCGGCATCCTTTACGATATTCCGAAGCGATGCGCCGTCAAGTCCATCCCGCAGGAAATGCCTTTTCGCCGTGTTTAAAATGTTTTCTCTGGTATTGTCTGCCTTAACGGACATCTCAGCACTCCTTTTCCGCAAAATATAGCATTGCTATATAGCACTGTTATATTATATGGCAGAGAGCAATGCTTGTCAATAGGCTGCGAAAAAATCAGACAACACCGCATAGCTATCTCTGTATTTCTTATTTTGTTCTGTGTGCGAACATTTTAGAAAAATATCGCTTTTTTCGATAATATATATCATAATTCAATTCTTTTCTTCTATTTCAACCTATGCTATAAAATGTAGTAATAGCTGCTATGAAAATTTGTCAGCAGCAAGCAAAGGAGGCATTCGCATGGTCAGACTTTTTGATAACACCCTGCGTGACGGCGGAAACGTTGTGGGGCACGGCTTTTCCGCTGCACTTTCCCAAAGCATTATCAACGCCCTGCTTGAGGCAGGCATTTCCGACATTGAGTGCGGAAACTGTAAGGGTCTGGGCGCTTACGCCAAATTGAACGCAACACAAGCACCCAGTGATGACGAGTATTTTGAAGCCCTGCAGCCTTATCTTTCAAAGGGACGCATCGGCATGTTTATGCTTGCTAAGCTTGCTGATAAAGATTTGGTATGCAGTGCTGCCGAAGCAGGCCTTAATTTCCTTCGAGTGGGAGCCAATGCCGGAGACGGTGCGGACTCCGTCAAAGCTATACAGGCTGTGAAAGAGGCAGGGCTCGTTTGCCGCTATTCTCTTATGAAGGCATATGTTCTGTCCGCAGAAGAGCTTGCAAAAGAGGCGAAAATGCTGCAAGACGCCGGTGCAGACCGTATTACGATCATGGACTCTGCCGGAACCATGTTCCCCACTCAGACCGAGGAGTATGTCAAAGCGCTTAAGGAGGCGCTTACGATACCGGTGGGCTTCCATGGGCACAGCAATCTGGGCTTGTCTCAGGCAAACGCACTTGCCGCAGTAGCTGCCGGTGCGGACGAGATCGACTGCGGACTGCTTGGTATGGCACGCAGCGCGGGCAACTGTGCCACTGAGCTTGCCGCCGCTACACTGAAGCGAGAGGGCTATCTGCCGGAGGTCAATCTGTTTGAGCTGCTGCAATACTTGGAGGATGAACTTATTCCCGCCATGGAGCCGTATCAGTATCATGTTGCTGTAAGCCCATTGGAGCTTATGCTTGGCCTCAGCGGATGTCATTCCGCATTTGAGCCTATGTTCCGCAGGGTGGCGCAGGAGGAAAATGTACCTCTGCTGCGTCTTATTTATGAAGTATCCGCCATTGATCGCAAGGCTCCATCGGAGAGCCTGCTCCGTGATGTGGCAAAAACACTGAAATAAAAGGAGAAGATCGCAATGAATCATCGCATTGAAAACATGAAGCCCTCTGCCTCAATGGTTCTGATGTCGAGAGCCAAGCAGATGCAGAAAACCGATCCCACAGTTATCGGTCTTGCCGGAGGTGAGCCGGACTTTGCAACCCCTGACTGTATTTCAATGGCTGCTATACGAAGCCTTACCGAAGGGTATACACACTATGTAGTAGGCCCCGGCTTGCCGGAGCTGCGCAGTGCAATTCAAAAAAAGCTGCTTGAAGAGAACGATCTGGACTATGATGTCAACTGCATCATGGTAACTCCCGGCGGCAAAAATGCCATTTATTTGGCCGTGCAGGCCATTCTCAACGAAGGCGATGAAGTGATGGTGCTTGATCCCTCGTGGGTGTCTTATGAGCCGATCGTTCAGGCTGCCGGAGGCGTTGCCGTGAAGGTCAAGCTTGACTGTAAGCAGGATTACCGCATCACAGCGGAGGCTTTAGAGTCCGCCTGCACGGATAAGACACGACTCATTATCATTAACTACCCCAACAACCCGACAGGCCGTATTCTCCACAGAGATGAGGCGGATATTCTCGAGGCATTCATGCTGCGTCACCCGCAGGTGTATATGCTCAGTGACGAGGTATACGAGCGGCTCGTCTATGACGGCTGCAAGAGCATCAGCATGGGCTCATACCCTTCAATTCATGACAGAGTGGCCACCATGAACGGTTTTTCCAAGAGCGTGGCAATGACCGGCTGGCGCATGGGATATCTTGCCGCGCCCAAGGCTATCTTTGATGTGGCCTACAAGCTGTATCAGCATAGCTTATCCTGTATGAGCGGTTTTCTGCAGAAGGGTGCGGTAGAGGCATTCCGCTGCAACCGCGAAATAGAGGAAATGCGCAAAACATATGAATACCGCCGTGATTTATTTACCGGTGCCCTCAACAAGATTCCCGGTGTCCGCTGCCTGAAGCCGGAAGGAGCTTTCTATGCATGGGTCTTCTTTGACATTGGCGGAATGGACTCGACCCAAATGTGCGAATATCTGCTTGAAAATGCCGGTGTGGTCGGTATGCCAGGCAGTGCCTACGGCGAAGAAACAGCCTGCTGCATGCGTTTTTCCTTTGCTAATGCCACCGAAGATCTCGAGCGGGCTGCGCAGAAAATTACCGATGCTCTTATGAAGCTGCAGTGAGACACTGTTTGATCAGATAAAACAGAGAGAAAAAACAAAAGAAACGGAGGATGTTTTGATGGAAAAGAAATCAGAATTCTACGGCGGCAAGATCGGAGTATGGCTGCCGGTACTGTTCATGCTGGTCGGAATGCTTGTCAGCACCATTATCGGCGGAGGCGGTCTTGCTCGCTTGACCGGTATCACATTCTTTGCACTGGCCCTGGGCTTTCTGCTTGCCAAAGATAAGAAAAACTACGGAAAGATAACCCTTAAAGGACTCCAGAATCCCATGCTTGGAACTATTATCATGGCGTATATCATGGCCGGTATGCTGGCACAGCTTTTGCGTCAGAGCGGACTTATCGACGCGCTTATCTGGGGCATTTCTCAGCTTGGCATGAACGCCGGTTGGATACCCTTGATCGCTTTCCTTGCATGTGTGCTCATTTCCACCTCCTGCGGTACATCCACAGGCTCCGTAGCGGCTGTGGCTCCCGTTCTGCTGCCGTTGGCTCACGAGCTCGGTATAGACATGGGACTGATGTGCGGTGCAATTATCAGCGGTGCCATCTTCGGCGATAATCTTGCTCCTATTTCAGACACTACCATTTCTTCCGCCCTTACACAGGAGGCGGAAATATCACAGGTAGTTAAAACCCGATTTCCGTACGCAGCCATCTCCGCAAGTGTTGCGGCAGTTCTGTTTGCTTTTGTCGGACTCACGCAGGATGCCAACATTCCGACATCTTTGGATTTAGACGGAAGCACGGCGCTGTCTCTTTTCCTGCTGGTTCTCCCCGTTCTTATGGTTATCCTCATGCGCATGGGCTGGGATCTGATGGGTACCCTGATACTCTGCAACCTCAGCGGAATCGTGCTGAATCTGGTTCTCGGCACGATTCCGGCTGCAAACATGTTCAGCAATGAGGGACCGATCGTTGCCGGTATGGGCGGAATGATGACCCTTGTGCTATATGTTATCCTGTTGTTCCAGATCTTAGAGATCCTCAACGGCAGCGGCGCGTTTGACCAGATGACGGTCAGCCTTATGAAGCATTGCAAGTCTCCCCGTTCCGGCGAATTGGTCTGTTATCTTGTCGCATCGCTTGGTTCTGTCGTCACAGGCGGCAGCGGTATAGCTATCGTATTCTTCGGTTCTCTGGTTCGCCGTATCACCAAGGCCTTTAACATTGACCGCTGCCGCGGCGCCAATATTCTCGATGGCGTTGCCTGCGGTGCTACCGGCCTAATGCCTCACGGTAACCCCACGCTTGTGTCCTTGGGTGTAGCCCTTGCTATCGACGGTGTTGACCCGAATTTCTCTTTCCTAGATATCATACCCTACAATTTCCA
>CAVIJY010000088.1:0-4366 GCA_963643215.1 Lachnospiraceae bacterium
TCCGGTCTCAATTCGGATTCCCGTGGGGCTTTTGCCCCACTTCATCCTCATTGAGAGGCGTGTCATAAACTCTATCTCCCACCGACATGTGAACATGTCGTGGGAGATGAGTTTTGACACTGTAACCAATTTTAAAATATATGTATGGAGCCGTCGTGATCATATACTCCGCTGCCGAAGGTAGTTGCCCTTGACCAGGCCTTGTAGTCGGCTATCTTGTCAAAATAATCCCAGTCAAAGTCTATTCCCAGTCCCGGTTTGTCGTTCGGTCTTGTATAGCCGTCCTTTACGGGGATGACCTCTGTCAGCATCTCGGCGACCATTCCGCTGTCCTTTGGCTCATGCTCAAGTATGTTGAAATTCGGCATAGCCATGGATATATGGACATTTGCCACCTGCTGCACTCCGGAAAGCGGATTGTGCGGCGATACGCGAAGCGGCGTGAATTCAGCCATATTTGCTATCTTCATCATGCCTGTAAATCCGCCGCACAGCGTGATATCGGGCTGGATGATGTCGCAGCAGTTCATATTGACCAGCCTGTACCAGTCGTCATAGCGATATATCTGTTCTCCCGTAGCTATCGGAACCTGCGCTTTTTTCTTGATATCCGCAAATGCCTCATACCAGGTGGGCTGTATCGGCTCTTCTATGAACATAGGCCGGTATTCCTGAACCACCCGGCACAGCTCCAGCGCCTCGTACGGCTCGTAGATCTTCGCGCTGATATCCGATCCGATCTCATATTCGTCTCCGAGAGCATCTCGTACTGCCTGATAAAACTGCACATAGGCTTTGAGCCCCGCACCGTACGGTCTGGAACCGGGATGAGCTGACCTGGGGGATCCCTTGGCCGCAACATAGCCGTATTTTTCCTTCTTCCTGATAAGGGATTCTATAGATTCCTCTGTTGTCTTGCCGAATGCGTGGCAGTAGCACCATACCTTGTCTCTGGTCGCTCCTCCAAGGAGCTTATAGATAGGCTGGCCGAGCACCTTGCCCTTTATGTCCCACAGTGCGATATCTATTGCGGATATCGCGCAGAACATGAGGCTTCCGGCAGGAAATCTGGAGCAGTACAGAAGCTTCTTCTGGATCTTCTCGGTATCCATGGGATCCATCCCGATCAGCCATTCGCCGAAATAATCGATGACCTCCGCCGCGGCCTTATCCGGGCCAAGCGAGAAGCCCTCTCCGATACCGTAGATACCGTCATCCGTATCTATCCTTACAAATACCCAGTTTCTGTTTCCTGTCCATTTAAGATATGACTTGACACCTGTTATCTTCATTGGGGATATGTCCTCTCCTGAAAGTGATTTTCTGCGACGCCCGTACAACTTCATCCATGTAATACGCCCTCGGGCATCAGCAAACCTCTAAGGCCCGCCGAGCGAGCCTTTGGTGTTCAAGTCGATATATGTGTTTTATGTGTTGTGAGATCTGTGTGTTGTCTGAAGTATATTAGTTTCCGCGTTGGTATGCAAGCAAGCCCGGATTGCCTCCGGTGTTAATTTTTCTTTACATCACCGAAATGCTGCCTGCTGCCCCATACTACCATGATAGCCGCTGCCGCAGCCGCCGGAACTGTCATTGCTGCAAACATCGCTCCGTACCCTCTTGCCTGTGAGATCATTCCTGCTATGGACGCTCCCAGCATCAGCCCCAGATCCATGCCTATATAGCACGATGATCCCGCGGAGCCTCTTCTCTCCTTCGGCACTATCTTCATAACCAGAGACTGGGTGAGCGAATATGCTGACGAATACCCCGCCGCATTCAGCACAGCGCAGATGTAGAGTCTTAAGGTGCTGGATGCCGTAGCCAGACAGAACAGATTGATGCAATGAACCGCAAGGCATATAGGAACCACTCTTGTCTGCCCGAAACGGTCTGCCAGCATACCGGTGATGGGGCGTGCCGCCACAAGTGTGATCGCATTGATTGTATAGTAGAGAGCCAGTCCCTCTATCTCCCGTTCTCTTACCATCAGTACCAGAAAGTTCATCGAGGATGATGTGAGTCCCATGAGACAGATGACAATGACCGGAATCAGCGCCTCTGATGCAAATATAGTCTTCAGACTGAATACGGGCTTGCGGCTCGGCGTGTTCTGAGGTGTGATGCGTGTCGCGATAGCTGCCGACACCAGCAGACTGATGCCCGAGAGAATATAGCAGTATCTGTAGCCGTAGTGCTCAGCCATCCACAGTCCTATGCCGGGGCCTATGGCCTGCGGCAGTATGTGACTGAGTGCAAATATCGATACTCCGCTTGAGATCAGCGACGGGGGCAATGATGACGATGCCATGGTCAGTGCCAGCGATGCAAGCGTTCCGTAGGATACTCCCTGCAGAAGTCTTGCTATAAGAAGCTGTGTGGTATTGGCTGCAGCCGCATATCCGAAAAGGCACATCGCATCTGCCGCAGCCAGAGCTACCAGAAGCTTCTTTTTGTCCCATGCATCTACTATAGGACCTGAAAACGGCCTCGAAAGAAGCGCTGCGGTGTTAAATGATCCTATGATAAAGCCAATCTTTGAGTCAGTGGCTCCGAGCTCCTTGATATACGGTGAAAGAATCGCATTTATCAGATAGCTTGACATGGATACGAACATATTCGCTATGATCAGGATGATAAAATCCTTGCTCCATATGGTTTCCTTTTTCTTTGCTCCCGCGTTCCCGCTTCCCATGATCATACCCCCTGTTCTAGCTTCAATGCACAACAGAAGTCAGTATAACCACCTTTCGCAGCCATTACCATATATCCCGCTAGTCCTTAATCGGCGTGTATCCTTAGCATTTTGGTTGACGCAAAAATCATGTTTTATCAGAGCTCGCTCTTTATCATCCCGTAGTATGCAAGCCCGTCCTTCTGTCCGAACTTCTGCAGCAGCGACCTGTATATCAGCTGCTTGGAATTTTTTGCCTCAACGTTTTTCACTGCCAGTGAAGCGATCTGGCCTGCTGTCTTGATATCCACCTTTTCCTTGGACAGTATAGAGAGCAGTCGTCCGTTCAGACGCTTGCGGACCTCCCCGGAGCTGGGCTGGGCTGCGGCTTTGATATCGCTTCCTGTCGGTGTCTGCGCATCCGGATCCGGCATCTTTACCGCATCCTTCACTGCCTCGGGTGCGCTTGTATCGGCTGGCTTTTCTGCGGCATCCGGCTTTCCTTTGCTGTCCGCATTGGCCGCGTCATCCGGCTTTGATGTGCTTTCAGCGTTTACCGTTTCATCCCGCTTTGCCACAGTATCCGCATTGACCGTTGCGTCCGGCTTTACTTCTCCTCCCGCGCTGACCTCATCATCCGGCTTTGATATTCCGCCCTGCTCCTCCGCTTTGTTCTCCCGGATCTGAGTGTCCGCTTTTATTTCCTCTGACGCCGTGCCTTGCGCCGTCGGTCTCTGGTTTGCGGCTGATCTTGAACGCCTCTGACGCCTGGAATGCGAGGATCTCGCATCCGTCCTTGCGCCTGCATCTGTCTCCTCTGCAGCCGTCTGTACGGCTGCGGCGCCTTCCTTTTTCTCCGCAATCTCCTTGGCACCCGTGATTCGCTCCGTCTTATATCCCTCTGCACTCCAGTACCTTAAGACGCCGTCATATCCGGTATCCTTGCTGATAACCACATATCGGTCCTCACGGCCGTGCTTGTGAAGCAGATATCCCAATATGGATATCAGATGCATATCCAGAGACTGCTTGCCCGCTGCCACCTTGACAACCTTGACCGCGGCTTTCATACCTGCCAGAGCGTCCAGCCCTATCTTGGAAGCATTGGATGTATAGATCAGATAGACGGTATCCTCCTCCTTGGCGCGGTGGCAGTAGCTCACTCCCGTCTCCCTGACATTTTCATAATCTATCAAATAATGTGAAGCCATCTTTCCTCCCTCGGGTTCATCATAAAATCGTGCTGTTTCTCATACACTGCCGATAAGTATAGCATATTCAAAGACCATGCCAACCTCCATGCGTCTGTAAAGCATTTTTGAAAGCCTTCTTCCTTCGATTATCATTACTTTTGAAAGCGAAAGTTTGCGTTCTCGCACTTGCCGCTCGATTTCAAGGGCTAAATAAGCTATTATTATATGCAACTTTCAAGCTGACTTCAGAACTGAAAGCCGAGGGAAAGGAACTATGCCGGTAGGAGGTGTTAACCTGTGAAGGACTATAAACCGCCATTTCACATGACAGACAAAATGACTTCACTGATTGCAGAAATCAGCGAGCAGGTCGGTCGGATCATCGTATTGCAGGAAGGGACTGTCAGCCCTCACCTGCGACGCGAAAACCGCATCCGCACGATCCACTCCTCTCTTGCGATTGAGCATAATTCTCTATCGTTAGATCAGGTAACGGCGA
>CAVIJY010000089.1:0-4344 GCA_963643215.1 Lachnospiraceae bacterium
TTTCTTTCCACGCTTCCAAGAAGCCCATAATCTTTCTATACATAAGCCGTCCTCCTTAAAGGTACTGACCATAGCATAGCAAACATTCGCGTAAAAATCAGTGAAATTTCCTTGAACATTCGCGCTAATCAACGCGATTACTTTTGCCAGCCTCTCACGATACGACACGAACACTGCAATTTCTGCATTTTATACCTCTCCGAACTTGGTCGTCATCAGCTTATAAAGCTCGGTATTGCGGCGGAACATAAGATGAACAGCCGATGGTGACCGGGATGCCCCGGATCCGTCCGCCCTCGGCAAAAAAGCCTTCATTCACCAGCTTTGCAATATGGCAAAGCATGTAATAATCAGAGCTGCTTGCAGCTACATCATGATCCAGGATATTGTGCTGACATGATATCTTTCCTTTGGGAAACAATTTTTATTGCTGCTATAATAAAATGCTCCCCAAAGATCAATATATACAGAAAAGCCGGCTGCGGAGATGCATATCACATATAGAGAAAATACACTTTTTTAGTTATGATGGTCAAAGACAGCGAAGGACGACAAGAGTTATGGGCTTTTCAGCGGAGGCGGTACTATGATGAATAAGGCAGAGACCTACAGATATCTGACCGATCATGGCATCAGCTATGAGATCACAGAGCATCAGGCGGTATATAATATGGCAGAGCTGGATTCTGTCAGCCTTCCGTATCCGGAATGCGATGCCAAAAACCTGTTTGTCCGTGATGACAAAAAGCGCAATTACTACATGATCACTGTGAAGGGTGATAAGCGGGTTGATCTGAAGGAGTTTCGCAGGGCTCACGGGCTGCGCAACCTTTCCTTTGCATCCGCAGAGGATCTGATGACCATCATGGGACTGTTCCCGGGTGCGGTTACTCCGCTGGGACTGTTGAATGATTCCGAGCACAGAGTGAAGCTCTATCTCGACGCATCCTTCAGAGACGGTATGATAGGCGTGCATCCCAATGACAATACTGCTACGGTATGGCTCAGAGCAGATGATCTGATAAGGCTGATCACCGAATCGGGCAGTGAGGTGGAGCTGACAGATATCGGGTAGCGACGCGGTGAGGATACTTCGTAAAACAGTGAGGAATACACACTCGCGGGACGAAAGTCAAAAATAGAGTCGAAAATAGAATCTGACGCATGTTGACACATGAGAGGCGGTTGTGATAGTATGCCATCTGTGTTTATCCGCCCCGACTGAGTACGCGGCACTCCGGCCCTTGCTCATGTTGCGGGTAAGTAAGACAAATATTCAAGGAGAAAAATCAATCATGATCACAAAAGAGAAGAAGACAGAGCTGATCTCTCAGTACGGACGCAAAGAGGGAGATACGGGTTCACCGGAGGTACAGGTAGCGATCCTGACAGAGCGTATAAATGAGCTCAACGCTCATCTTTCCGCAAACCCCAAGGATCATCATTCCAGAAGAGGTCTGCTGAAGATGGTCGGACGCAGAAGAAACCTGCTGAAGTACCTTCAGAACAGCGATATCGAGGCATACAGAGCACTGATCGAGAAGCTTGGACTGAGAAAGTAATGATAATGTGATGATGAAAGGTGGGGATACATTCTCCACCTTTCATTTGCATCATTGGTGGCTCTGCACGGAGAGTTGGCAGGGCTTTTGTTAAGGAGAATGAAGAATGAGTGATTACAAGAGCTACAGCATGGAGCTTGCCGGACGTACACTTACTGTTGATATAGGCCGTGTGGCAAAGCAGGCAAATGGTGCCGCATTTATCCATTACGGAGATACGACGGTTCTTTCCACGGCGACGGCATCTGACAAGCCGCGCGACGGAATCGATTTCTTCCCCCTCTCGGTTGAGTACGAGGAGAAGATGTACGCGGTCGGAAAGATTCCGGGCGGATTTAACAAGAGAGAGGGCAAGGCCTCCGAGAACGCAGTTCTCACCAGCAGAGTCATCGACAGACCCATGAGACCGCTGTTCCCGAAGGATTACAGAAACGATGTGACGCTGAACAATCTCGTCATGTCGGTTGATCCGGAGTGCAGACCGGAGATCACGGCTATGCTGGGATCGGCTATAGCTACATGTATATCGGATATCCCGTTTGCAGGCCCCTGCGCCATGACCCAGATGGGCATGATCGACGGACAGCTTATTGTCAATCCCTCACAGGCGCAGAATGCGGTATCTGATCTTCAGCTGACAGTTGCATCAACCCGCGACAAGGTCATCATGATCGAGGCCGGAGCCAAGGAGATACCCGAGGCCAGGATGATAGAGGCGATCTATGAGGCTGATAAGGTCAACAAGCAGCTGATCGAGTTTATCGACAGGATCGTGGCTGAGTGCGGAAAGCCGAAGCATTCATATGAGAGCTGCGCGATTCCGGAAGAGCTTTTTGATGCCATCAGAGAGATCTGCCCGCCTGCAGAGATGGAGACGCTCGTATTTACTGATGATTCCGCTACACGCAATGAGAATATAAAAAATCTGACAGAGAAGCTTGAGGCTGCCTTTGCGGAAAAACCCGAGTGGCTTGCAGTGCTTTCCGAGGCGGTATATCAGTATCAGAAGAAGACCATACGCAAGATGATCCTCAAGGATCACAAGAGACCCGACGGCAGAGAGATCACACAGATAAGACCGCTGGCTGCAGAGGTAGACATCATTCCGCGAGTTCACGGCTCCGCGATGTTCACCAGAGGTCAGACACAGATCTGCGATGTGACCACACTTGCACCGCTTTCAGAGATGCAGAAGCTGGACGGACTTGACTATACTCAGACCTCCAAGAGATACATGCATCATTACAATTTCCCGTCCTATTCGGTAGGCGAGACAAAGCCGTCCAGAGGACCGGGCCGCAGGGAGATCGGACACGGAGCACTGGCAGAGAGAGCGTTACTTCCGGTCCTTCCGAGCAAGGAGGAGTTCCCGTATACTATCAGATGCGTGTCCGAGACATTTGAGTCCAACGGCTCTACATCCATGGGCTCCACATGTGCGTCATGCATGTCGCTGATGGCGGCAGGTGTTCCGATAAAGAGGATGGTTGCGGGTATCAGCTGCGGTCTCGTGACCGGAGATACGGATGATGATTTTGTACTGCTGACCGATATACAGGGCCTCGAGGATTTCTTCGGGGATATGGACTTCAAGGTGACCGGTACAGATGTGGGTATCACGGCTATCCAGATGGATATTAAGATCCACGGACTGACAAGACCCATCGTAGAGGGCGCTATCGCAAGATGTAAGGAGGCCCGCACATTCATCATGGAGACATGCATGAAGCCGGCCATTGCAGAGCCCAGAAAGCAGCTTTCGGAATATGCGCCGAAGATCGAGCAGATATCCATCGATCCGCAGAAGATCGGAGATGTAGTAGGCAAGCAGGGCAAGGTTATAAACAGGATCATCGAGGAGACAGGCGTGAAGATCGATATCGACGATTCCGGACTTGTAAGCGTATGCGGAACCGACAAAGCGATGATCGACAAGGCACTCCTTACTATCCACAATATAGTGACGGATCCCGAGGTCGGAATGGTATTCACCGGCAAGGTGACGAGGATACTGGAATTCGGAGCCTTTGTGGAGCTTGCACCCAACAAGGAGGGCATGATCCATATCTCCAAGCTTGCCGACAGAAGAGTTGCGAAGGTGGAGGATGTGGTGAATATCGGCGACGAGGTAACCTGCAAGGTTATCAAGATCGATACTATGAGAGGCCGCATCGACCTGAGCATGAAGCCCTCGGATATGGCTTAACTCTATCCGTAAAATTAAACCTCTCGCAGTTGACATCTGCTGCGGGAGTGCTATAATCATACAGTATTTTATAAAAAGAAAGCAGGTTCGCCTCACCTCGGCACTTCAGTGACCCGGGTTTATATATCCGATTGAGTATGTTTTGTCAGATCGGTCAATATAAGACGGCGGATGTTTTCTGCCGTCTTATAAGTTGTCTGCGACAGCAGTGCGATTGACGAGTGCGGTGCGCGGGCAGAGCAGGATATTCATGTTTGGAGGTGAAAGAGATTAGCGAGCAATTGATCAACGAACAGATCAGGGCGAAGGAAGTAAGACTGATTGGAGCAGATGGTTCACAGTTGGGAATAGTACCCTTAAGCGAGGCGCTTCGCAAGGCGGATGAGGCAGAGCAGGATCTCGTGCTTATCGCGCCGACAGCAAACCCGCCGGTATGCAAGATCATTGACTACAACAAGTTCAAGTATGAGGCTGCCAGGCGAGACAAGGAAGCCAGAAAAAAGCAGAAGACCATCGAGATAAAGGAAGTTCGTTTGTCACCGAATATTGACACTAATGACCTTAACACGAAGATCG
>CAVIJY010000090.1:0-4301 GCA_963643215.1 Lachnospiraceae bacterium
CTAATGGCAAAGTTGACTACAGAAGAGTTTATCGCTGCTATCAAGGAGCTCTCGGTTCTTGAACTGAACGAGCTGGTTAAGGCATGTGAGGAAGAGTTCGGCGTAAGCGCAGCAGCAGGTGTTGTTGTTGCAGCAGCAGGCCCCGCAGCAGCAGCTGAGGAAGAGAAGACAGAGTTCAATGTAGAGCTGACAGAGGTTGGCGAGCAGAAGGTTAAGGTTATCAAGGTTGTTCGTGAGCTCACAGGTCTCGGCCTCAAGGAGGCAAAGGATCTGGTTGACGGCGCTCCCAAGATGCTTAAGGAGGGCGTTGACAAGGCAGAGGCTGACGGCATCAAGGCTAAGCTTGAGGAAGTCGGCGCAAAGGTTACTCTTAAGTAATCTTCATCAGGACAAAGAGAAGGCGGGGCAGAGAGATCTGTCCCGCCTTTTTACGCGAAGCAATGAGTCAAAGTCTGAGCCTGATGCCTATTTCATATGATGCTCTACCGCGGTGATCATGCCCTTGAGATATCCGAAGGGATATGCGAAGTCCTCAACCCTGTGATTGTCTCCGAAGACATGATCGACATAGATCATATTGTCATATCCGGCGTGCATGATGATCTCCAGAAGCCGGAACATATCCGCATAGCCATCCTCCATGAGAGTTTCCTCAAAGCGCGGATCCATGGGTCTGTCTATGTTGCGGAAGTGAATCATCGTCACACGGCCAGCCTTGATAAACTCTTCAAGATCCGCCTCGACATCTCCGAAGTGCGGCCCCTCAAGCCAGCATCCGATACAGAACTTCATGGCCAGAACTCCTGCCTTGTCAAGGGCAAATGCCCGTCTGTAGCAGTCAGAGTTCCAGATAAGACTTGCCACGCCGTTGGTTGAGGCTACCGGCGGATCATTCGGGTGAAGCGCCATGCTTACATGATTTCGCTCACAGGCAGGAGTGACGGCCTTGAGGAAGTATTCAAAGTTCTCCCAGACCTCATCCTCGGTATATACCCTGTCGTAGTCATTGGGCCTCGCAAGCACCTCATTTATATCTACTATACGTGTATTGGCTCCGTGCGAATATGCGCCGGGCTGATGTGCAGTGCTCTTGACACCTACGGGCTGCCATGCGATGGAGGTAAACGGAATGCCAAGCTTACCGCATATATCAAGCAGTCTGATGAATTTTGCGATCTCATCGTCGCGGCTGACCTTCCGACCGTTTTTTTCTGTGAGATTCAGGTCTATGATGTCATTCTTCTGCATGGTCGGAACATTTACAAACAGCGGCTCTATCTCAAAGCTGCGAAATCGTTCGATCTGCGCCCCGATGAAATCCTCATTCATATGCTCCTCATCAACCACGAGCTCACAGTGCCTGAGCGCCATCTGGCGAAAGAACTGAAGATCAGCATCGGTGAGTGAATAATTAAGTACAATACTTGGTTTTATGGCCATAAAAGCTCCTTTCGCAAAACACCCCTGAGTATGATTACAGAGCCACACTATCCCAGAGCTGCTGAAGTGTCAATCGATGAAATCGAAGCTTGCTATAGAAATATTAAATAGACTCTAGCCAATTATTAAATTGGCAATATTGCTCATGTAATGTGAAAATATAGGTACTTGTTATGGGCATTTTGTGCCCGATGATTTAAATTAACCGACAATTTCCATCGGTTAAGTATCCAAGAACGGAGGGGAAAATGAAAAAAGGTCTTAAACAGGTTTTGTCTTTGACACTTGCTGCGACCATGGCGCTGTCCCTTGCCGGATGCTCAGGCGGCTCATCATCAGGCTCCGGCAGTACCGGTACGACAGCGGCAGGCGGATCAGGCGAGTCCTCGGCTGCACAGACACAGGCATCCTCAGACAAGAAGCCCATAGTGGTCAATGTCAATGAGGCAGAGAGCACGCTGACATCGCTGGATTTCTACCATACTACGATTCACTCGGAGAATCAGTACGCCGAGATGGTATACGATCCGCTGATCGAGGGCGACTACGACGGAAACTTCTCTCCCTGTCTTGCAGAGAGCTGGACGCTTTCCGATGACGGACTTGAGGCAGAGCTGAAGCTGGCACAGGGCGTAAAGTTCCATGACGGAACAGATTTCAATGCGGATGATGTAGTTGCGACCATCGGATGGTTCGCAAAGGATGTCAATTCAGTACCGCTGGTTTCCTCCAAGTGGCTCAATCTCAAGGGCGTGGAGAAGGTAGACGACTATACGGTGAAGATCTACTTCAACTATCCGCTGCATACATTTGAGCAGGCATTGTCCACCACATTCGTATTCTCCAACGAGGACTGGGACAAGTACGGCGAGGATATGTGGAACCAGAAGGTCATCAACGGAACCGGCCCCTACAAGTTTGTAGAGTGGGTTGACGGACAGTATACAGAGTATGCAATCAATGAGGACTACTGGAAGGGACGCCATTCCAACATAGACAGCGTCAAGATCTGGTACATCACAGAGGCCAACACGGTTGTATCATCGCTTCTGTCCGGAGATATCGATACATGCGCGGCTGTCAACACGGATCTTGTTCCCATGCTCAGCGGCAATGATGATATCAGCGTAGATCTTGCACTGATCGACAACCTGAACTATATCCAGTTCCGCTGCGGCCCCGGAGGCGCATTCGAGGATATCAATATGAGAAAGGCCGTAATGCACGGCTTCGACTGCCAGAATATCCTGAACCTGTATGACGGCGGCCAGGTACTCGGAGCAGCCTGCACGGTAGGTGATATCGGATGTGTAGACGATCTCGAGCATTATGCATATGATCCGGAGCTTGCAAAGCAGTACCTTGAGGCTGCTGGCTATGACGGAAGAACCATCACTCTCTATTCGACAAAGGCATACACCAATGAGATGACATCCATCGCGGGCGATCTCGCAAAGATCGGCATGAACATAGAGATAAAGCCGGTTGATTCGGCCGAGTTCGCATCCATCCGTTCAAACGGCGAGTATGATATGTTCTACGGCTTCAACGCGGTTGTATATTCAGATCTGATGGCGGTTCTGGTTGATCGTGTAGAACGCGATATCCACAGCCACGGATATGTAGATGAGGAGATGAACGCATGGATAGAGGAGGCCAACGGCATCAGCGATCCTGAGGTGAGAGCTCCTATCATGCAGAAGGTATACCGCAAGATGTATGAGCTGTACGGACCGATCTGCGGAACTGTTCAGAAGGCGAGATACTCAGCTACACGCAAGGGACTTGAGGGCGTCACAAAGACAAAGGGCGGCAAGTTCTACTTCAGAAACATGTATGTAGATGAGACCGTATGGAATAAGTAATCATCAAGTGCGTTGAGAAACAATTCATGCAAGGATAAATGCAGCGAACCCCGGCATTGCCGGGGTTCGTTTTGTGTAGCGTATCTGAGCATGAGGCTAGGGACGGCTTCTGAAGTATTCCATAATCAGCTCGAAAAATCCGCGCTCGTAGCCGGTGAAGTTCTTCTGAGGTCTGCATGTGAGCAGATTGTAGCGCACAAGGTTAGATACAGCATAGTAGCGGATCCTTTCGTCGCTGTCACGAGCCGATTCCGGGATGAACGCCACGCCTGTACCCGCGGCAACCAGAGCTCTTGTCAGATAAGGATCCTCGCTCTCGCATACAAGAGAGGGGGTGAAGCCGATATCGCCAAAGGCGTGCATCATCGTCACATGATCCGCTCCTGCAGCGCCGGAGAGTATGAAATGCTCCGATCTGAAGGACTCTGCTATCTGAGCTATGGTAAGAGTATCCTGAGAGTATGTATCCGCAAGCGGGTGGAGAGCAGGCACTGCGAAAAGCAGCGGCTCTATATACAGCAGATGATCGTCCTTTTGAAGCGGCAGATACGGACTCCAGGTGATCAGGGCGAAGTCGGCCTCCTTGCTGTCTATCATGGATCCGATGCCGGCATAGGGAGTCTGTGAGACTCTGATCTGGACATCAGGATACTGCATGAGAAATACCGGCACGAGATCTGCAAGTGCCCGCTTGCCCCAGACAGAGGTAGTGACTACTGACAGCTTGCCTCTGTCGGAGCTCTCCGATATCTCTTCGCTCAGCTTCTCGCTTATATCGATGATAGAGCGGCAGGCAGCCAGATATTTCTCCCCGGCAGGCGTCAGCTCGACTCCGTTCGGAAGCCTGTCGAGAAGCCTCGTTCCGATGCTTTCCTCGACGGATGTGATATAGTAGCTGAGGGATGATTGGGATATGAATATGCGCGATGCCGCTCTTGACAGACTCTTTTCCTCGGCGATCGCGATGAAATACCGCGGGTTCTTGATTTCCATAAA
>CAVIJY010000091.1:0-4201 GCA_963643215.1 Lachnospiraceae bacterium
ATATACCGATGCAGGAATCTACGGCGACGGTGAGATAGCCCTCAGCTACGGCGGAGTCCAGAACGCGGCCTTCGGAATGGCGAAGGATATGGCAAGGCTGCTGATCGGCGCGGATCCGCTGGAGCATGAGGTGCTGTGGACCAAGATGTACCGTGAATGCTTCTGGGGAAGAAACGGCGGTCCGGTTGTGTTCGGCGCTATAGGAGCGTTTGACACAGCTCTGTGGGATATCAGAGGAAAGCACTATGGCCTGCCGCTGTACAAGCTTCTGGGTGGCAAGCAGAGAAGCTCGCTCAGGGCATATGCGAGTCAGCTGCAGAACGGCTTTCCGGAGAAACGCAAGCATCTTGGAGTGCCTGCGGATTATGCGGATGTGGCCAGGATGGCCATGGACAAGGGCTTCGACGCAGTCAAGATAAATTTCACCACATATCGCGAGGATGGAACCAGATACTCGAATCTGGAGCAGAACGGAGCACTGAAGGCGGATTACATTGATCTGATAGAATCGAGGGTTGCAGCGGTGCGTGAGGCGATCGGTGCGAATGCGGACATTATCCTTGAGAATCATTGCTATACGGATGTTCAAAGTGCGATCCAGATGGGCAATGCAGTAAGCAAATACAATATCTTTTACTTTGAGGAGCCTGTGACGCCGCAGCCGGAGCTGCTTGCAGCCGTTCACAGGGGCTGCGGGCTTCCCGTGGCAACCGGAGAGCGTATCTACGGAACATTCCAGTACAACAGGTGCATGTCAGCCGGAGGCATGCAGGTGGCTCAGCCGGATATAGGCAACAACGGCGGCATCACGGAGGTGAAGAGAATCTGCGATCTGGCGTTTATATATGAATCGTCCGTACAGATACATGTATGCGGCAGCCCGCTCGTAACAGCTGCATCGCTGCATATGGAGGCGGCGATACCGAACTTTGTTATTCATGAATACAATGTCAACACTATGGGACCGAAGATGACGGCATTGACGACTCATAACTATCAGCCCGAGGACGGAGCCTACAGTGTTCCGGAGCTTCCCGGAATCGGAAATGAGATATCGGAATATGCGTACAGCCACAGCATCGGAGTCACCATCGAAGCATAAAATACCGGCGGCTAACATGAGGTGCCGCTGCAAGGAGTGAACTATGAAGATAACAAAGATAGAGATATTGAAGGTAAAAAAGGCCGGAATGACGCCTGTCCTCTGCCGCGTGCATACAGATGAGGGTATATACGGCGACGGCGAGGTCGCGCTTGGATACGGAGGAGTCACCGATGCTGCGTTCGGCATGGTGCAAAATCTTGCAAACCTGCTGATAGGGATGGATCCCATGGAGCATGAGGTGTGCTGGAATCGTATGTACAGAAACTGCTTTTGGGGAAGAAACGGCGGCCCGATAGTATTCGGAGGAATCAGCGCACTGGATATAGCGCTTTGGGATATAAAGGGAAAGGTACTGAACTGCCCGATCTATGAGCTGCTGGGAGGAAAGCACAGAAGCCGTCTGAGAGCCTATGCCAGCCAGCTTCAGAACGGATGGGGAGAGGTCAGAACGCCTGCCAGAAGCCTTGATGATTACAGAAGATACAGCGAGGAGGCACTTAAGAGAGGATTCGACGCCGTCAAGATTGATTTCTACATGTTTGATGAAAATGGCGGAAGGTATGACCAGAGCACGCAGAACTGCCTGCTTGCGCCCAAGATCATGAATACTCTTGAGGCGCGTATAGCTGCAGTCAGAGAGACGATCGGATCAAAGACGGATCTGATACTGGAGAATCATTGCTACACAGATCTTCAGGGAGCCATCCAGATGGGAAAGATGGCGAAGCCGTACGGAATCTATTATTTTGAAGAGCCGACCACGCCGCATGCCGAGCTGCTGGCGCAGGTATATCAGGAGACAGGCATCCCTGTGGCGAGCGGCGAGAGGATTTATTCACGCTGGCAGTACAACAGGTGCTTCAGAGCAAACGCACTTCAGATAGCACAGCCGGACATAGGAACATGCGGAGGTATCACAGAGGCTAAGAAGATATGCGATCTGGCATGGATATATGAATCCGATGTGCAGATACATGTATGCGGAAGCCCGATCGTGACGGCCGCCTCGCTTCAGCTTGAGGCTGCGATCCCCAACTTCATCATCCATGAATACAATGTCAATACCGAGCTTGAGGACATGTTCAAGCTGGCGAAGTACAACTACGCACCGGAGGACGGCTACTACAGCATCCCTGACAGGCCTGGAATAGGCAATGAGATTTCCGATCTGGCATATGAGATCAGTGATGTAGTTACCATCGGATAAGGGCGGAACTCAGGATGAAGATAAAAAAGATAGATATATTAAAGCACAGGCCTACGGAACGGGGCTGGGGACCTCTTCTGTGCAGGATATATACGGATGAGGGAATATTCGGGGATGGAGAGGCAGGACTGAACTTCGGCGGGGCTACGGAAGCCGCCTGGGGCATCATGCGGGATCTAGCGAAGCTTCTGATCGGCTGTGATCCGTTGTCTACGGAGGTTTTGTGGACGAAGATGTACCGCGAGTGCTTCTGGGGAAGAAACGGCGGTCCGATAGTATTTGCCGGGATAAGCGCATTGGACATTGCGCTTTGGGATATAAAGGGCAAAGCCTTTGACTGTCCGGTGTATGAACTCCTCGGAGGCAGGATGCGAAGCGAGCTCAGATCCTATGCCAGTCAGCTGCAGAACGGATGGGGTGAGGCCAGAAAGAAGCCGGCGCGAAGCCCGCAGGACTACGCATTATATGCAAAAAGAGCTGTAGAGCAGGGATATGATGCGGTCAAGGTCAATCTTATATGGTTTGATGAAAAAGACGGAGATTTCGGATCTGAGGAGCAGAGCGGACTCATGACTCCGCGTATGAGAGCCATAATCGATGAGAGAATGGCTGCGACGAGAGAGGCGGCAGGGCCTGATACAGACATTATTCTGGAAAATCACAGCTATACCGATGTACAGAGTGCTGTCCAGATGGGTGACATAGCCGGACGGTACGGTGTCTATTATTTCGAGGAGCCCTGTACGCCGCAGCCCGAGCTGTACAGAAAAGTTCATCTCGGTACCCGCATCCCCGTAGCGGGAGGAGAGAGAATTTTCTCGCGCTGGCAGTATCACAGATATCTGGAGCAGGATGCTCTTCAGGTTCTGCAGCCTGATATAGGCACCTGCGGCGGCATATCGGAGGTGAAAAAGATATGCGATATGGCCTTTATGTATGAGTCATCGGTGCAGCTGCACAGCAGCGGGAGTCCGATAGGCATATCGGCGACATTGCAGGTGGAGGCGGCTCTGCCGAACTTCCTCATACATGAGCACAATGCGGGGGCGCTGGCTCCGTCCGTGCAGGCGATAGGCAAGGTTGATGTCAGTCCGAAAAACGGGGTATTTACAGTGCCTGATATACCGGGTATAGGCAATGAGATCTCCGAGTGTGCATTCTACAACAGTGATATAGCAGTAATTGAATAAGACTGCGGTTTTATAAATACCGATAAGGAGACGATTATGATAAACATCATACACGAGAAGGAACCGGCGCCGGGCAATCTGACCATGGTGGATCTGTATGCCATAGGCACCGGACAGGTAATCGGTGCGGGAGTCATAACATTGATAGTTCCGGCCATGAAGATGACAGGCAATTCGGCATGGCTGGCATATCTGGTGGCCATATTGCTGGGATTTCTGATGATATCGCCGCATCTTTTCATCAGCAGCACGCTGCGTCTCGGCGGAGGCAACGGAGGTCTGATAAGCGGTCTTGCAGGTCCGTATATAGGCGGCATGTTCCAGTTTGTATTTCTGACGCAATGCTTCGGACTGTCCATGTTCGGGACCTCGGCAGCAGCATATCTCGGAGATGTATTTCCGGCTCTGAGCAGTCCCGGCGCAAGAGTAGCCACGGCAGTGGTTATACTGACGCTGTTTTATGTGGTCAACCTGTTCGGAGTTGACGTTATGGCGAAGGTTCAAAAGCCAATGACATGGCTGCTTCTGGTAAGTCTGGTGCTTTTCTTCATCTTCGGACTGATGAATGCGAAGGTCAATGTCTTTGATTTCTCAGATCCTGAGTTTCTGACACAGGGATGGGGCATCAAGGTTGTGGACAAGTCCATAAAGGGCGGATTTCTCGGAGCAGCCATGCTGTTCATCTTTTCTACAAACGGA
>CAVIJY010000092.1:0-4167 GCA_963643215.1 Lachnospiraceae bacterium
GGCCCCATGGTCAAGCGGTTAAGACATCGCCCTTTCACGGCGGTAACACGAGTTCAAATCTCGTTGGGGTCAGCACCAATTTCGGAGGATTAGCTCAGTTGGTTAGAGCAACCGGCTCATAACCGGTCGGTCCTGGGTTCGAGTCCCCGATCCTCCATCTGCTGGAGACAATTCAGCCAGTAAGGCGACATAGCCAAGTGGTAAGGCGTCGGTCTGCAACACCGTGATCACCGGTTCAAATCCGGTTGTCGCCTCTAGGAAAGTCGGGATCTTCGTTGAAAAACGGAGGTCTCGATTTTTATGCGTATTAAGCAAGTAAAAGCCATAAACAGCTGATAAGTTCGGCAAATCATCCACAAGAAAAAACTTGTAATTGCCTGATAGAGTCTATATAATGCTACATCATGATGCATCAGCGTAGAGGCTGCGGTGCCGTATATATGTTACGGACGGCGCGGTGTATCATTTCAGGAATGCAGTTATGCTTAGGAGGAAGAGGCAATATCATGTTTACAAACACATTTTGGTCACTGGTACCTCCGGTCATCGCCATATTTCTGGCATTGATCACCAAGGAGGTATACTCATCACTGTTTATAGGCATTTTATGCGGCGGCCTGCTTTACTCGGGCTTCAGCTTCGAGGGTACGATGCAGCATGTCTTTGTGGACGGCATGATAGGGTCGCTGTCAGACGCGTGGAATGTCGGAATACTGGTATTTCTTGTCGTTCTGGGCACGATGGTCATGCTGATGAACCGCGCAGGAGGCTCTGCGGCATTCGGAAGATGGTCGGTTGCTCATATAAAGACGAAATTCGGGGCGCAGATGGCTACCATCGCGCTGGGAGTGCTGATATTCATAGATGATTACTTTAACTGTCTGACTGTAGGATCGGTTATGAGACCGCTTACGGACAAGCACGGAATATCAAGAGCAAAGCTGGCATACTTTATCGATGCGACAGCGGCACCGGTATGCATCATAGCACCCATATCCTCATGGGCGGCTGCCGTAACCGGATTTGTAGACGGTGCAAACGGCCTGGAGCTTTTTATCCGGGCGATCCCTTATAATTTTTATGCATTTCTCACAATCACCATGATGATAGCGCTGGCGAAAAAAGGCACTGACTTCGGCCCCATGAGAAATGCTGAAATATCAAATGAAAAGAATGAGTCGAAGAAGTACGAGGCCGGAATGACGGGAGCCGAGGATCAGCCGAATCCTCCTGTAAGCGAGAACGGCAAGGTGATACATCTGGTTCTCCCGATCATATCGCTTATCATATGCTGTGTGGCAGGTATGATCTATACCGGAGGATTCTTCTCGGGAACATCCTTTGTGGACGCCTTCTCGGGATCGGATGCCTCTGTGGGACTTGTCTTCGGATCCACGGTTGCGCTGATGATAACTATCATTTTTTATCTGGCAACCAGGGTGCTTACATTCAAGGACTGCATGAATGCGCTGCCGGAGGGCTTTAAATCGATGGTTCCGGCGATTCTCATACTGACATTTGCGTGGACGCTTAAGGCGATGACCGATTCCCTCGGAGCTGCTACATATGTGGCGGGACTTGTGGAGAATGTGGCAAGCAACAACACGATCATGAGTCTTCTCCCGGCATTTGTCTTTATCATCGGATGCTTTCTGTCATTTGCCACCGGCACATCATGGGGAACTTTCGGCATACTCATCCCCATCGTTGTTGATGTATTCGGAGGCGACCTGAACAATGAGCTCATGATCATCTCCATCTCTGCCTGCATGGCGGGGGCTGTATGCGGTGATCACTGCTCGCCTATCTCGGATACAACCATCATGGCATCAGCCGGAGCCGAGTGCGATCATATACTGCATGTATCAACACAGCTGCCGTATGCCATAACCTGTGCAGTGGTTTCACTGATCTGCTATGTGGTTACGGGATTCATCAGAAACTGGATGATCTGCATGCCGCTGTCCATGGTGCTTATGGTTGCGGTTACGGTATTCATGTGCAATGCCGACAGCAAAAGAGCCTGATATACAGGGAAAACTTTATATAGATCTGTAAATATGAACCCACGAGCCGTGCTGCCAATTGCAGCGCGGCTTTGCTATAATTGCACAGGTAGTGATTTGATTGGCAGACAACATATATGAAAAAGGAGAGAGCATGAGCTATACATACGAGGAGATGGCTGCAAGATGCAAAAGGATAAAGGTTGAGGACGGCGTGGAGCTGGCCTACGAGGAGGCCGGAGAAGGGGACAAGGCTATCATCAGCCTTCAGATGGGATTCGGAGATCCGTTCTATGTGAGGGAGTTTGCAAAGCACGGCTATCATGTCTATATGATCTGGAACAGAGGAACGGGACAGTCGACCACAACCGTTGGCGACAGCGGCAAGGGCTGGTACAACGCAT
The DNA here is from genome assembly GCA_963643215.1 of Lachnospiraceae bacterium. Classification (GTDB taxonomy): domain Bacteria; phylum Bacillota; class Clostridia; order Lachnospirales; family Lachnospiraceae; genus Darwinimomas. The sequence goes on from CAVIJY010000092.1 coordinate 2,411, forward strand.
GGGCTGACGATGCATGCGCATTCGCGGATCTCATGGGTATAGATAAGTTTATATATGCCGGAGCAAGCCACGGCTCGGGGACAGGATGGCACCTGCTCTGGAAGCATCCGGAGAGAATAAAGGCATTTCTCGCACTGGTATGCGGACCTCACAACATCTCGGAGAGCAAATCAAGCTTCAGAGATATGATGAAGAGCATGCAGCCGATTCCGAACTACCCGTATTCTCATACGGATGATCCCAAGGCTCTGGTGCGCATCGAGGATGTGATACCAACCAAGGCGCAGCTCAAGCCGCACCAGCTTCCGGTCAATTACGGCCGTCCGCTGGCAGAGCTGGAGACTGAGGAGAAGGTATGCGAGCTTTTAAAGACATTGAAGACGCCGACTCTGCTGCTGGGCGGAAAGGACGATCCCATCGCAAGGCCCGATTTGATGTTCCGCACAGCCGAGTGTATGCCCAACTGCAAACTGGTCATGTACTCCGGGATGTCGCACGGAGATCTGAGCAATATATTCATAGAGGAGTGCGTGGCTGAGTGCCTTCATTTCCTCAAGGCAGTGGAGACAAATGCGGGAAGGATATATCTGCCGATCGAGCCGTAACAGGCTCAGATGCTGCCTGTGTCGATAAGACGGCGAAGAGCTGCGGTATATGAAGGATCACAGCCGCAGCAGCCACCGATATACTTCACATAGTCAAGCACGGGAGCCAGCGTTCTGGCAAAGGACTCGGGATCGCTTCCGACACCGGATCCGCCGTACTGCGGGAGCCCGGCATTGGGCTTGAGCACGATGGGCAGATCGGTTTTGGAGGCGAACTCCCGGGCCAGATCATAGACGGCATCGGGTCCGAGCGTGCAGTTGAATCCGACTGCCTCTACGCCCATAGGCTCAAATGTGCGGATGATGTCATCTATGGACGCGCCCATGATGGTATGCCCGGTGCTTTGAAGCGCCATGGAGCAAAACATGGGCAGATGGTACTGAGAGGCGACCTCGGTGGCGATTTTCATCATGTTTATATCCAGAAATGTCTGAATATAGAACAGCTGAGCACCGGCATCTACACCTTCGCCTATCATTTCCTCAAAATGACCGCGGCACTCCTGCTCGGTCATATCGCCGTAGGGCTCCAGTATTGCGGAGAGAGGACCCACTGCCAGCCCCAGTCTGACATCGGTGCCCTCGAGAGCCTTTTTTGTGATATTGACAGAGGTTCGGATGACATCACGCGGATCATATGAGGATGCAAGTCGTACGGCGGGAGGGTTGGCTGCGAATGTATTCGCAAGCACTATCTGCGCACCGGCAGCCGCATATTCCCTGTCCATCTCCTCCACGATCTCCGGATGTTCCATGCTGTAGATCCAGACGGGAACCTCGGGATATCCGTGCTCTCTTGCTTTGTTCCAAAGCGGGGTTCCGTTGGGACCGTCCCATAAAACAATGTCGTCTCTCATGATTATGTCCTCTTATTCTTGATGATTAAAATCGGTACCATTCTAGCAATCACGATATTTGTTGTAAATAACCGATAGCAGTAGATGCAGAAAGTAAAATCGAAGTGATATTGCCGTTCCGGTTACTCGGATTGTTTCGTGCTTCGCACTCCCACAATCCGGTCTCAATTCGGATTCCCGTGGGGCTTTTGCCCCACTTCATCCTCATTGAGAGGCGTGTTATAAAACACCCGAACTTCCGGTTACTCGGATTGTTTCGTGCTTCGCACTCCCACAATCCGGTCTCAATTCGGAT
>CAVIJY010000093.1:0-4127 GCA_963643215.1 Lachnospiraceae bacterium
TCATGCGCCGCGAGCGCGTCTATGATATGACCGTGCGCCTCGTAGCTGCGCGTGGAGTGAGCCGCCTCCTTGAAAAACCGGCACTCGTTGCGGTGTGCCTGGAGCATGAGCTGGTCGGTGAAGGTGACCAGATACGGATTGCCCGCCGACTGCGCGATACAGCGGTGGAAATGTTTGTCGGCCCTGATAGCGCCTGCCGTGTCGCCGCTTTCGGTGCAGGCGAGAAATGTCTGATTGATGCGGCGCAGCTCGCTCAGCTCCTTATCACTGATATGCGATATTCCGAGATCTACCGCATGTGCCTGCAGTGTCCCCAGCAGATCGTATACATAGACGAGATCCTCGGGGTCGATCGCGGAGACATAGGTGCCGCTGGAGGGCACCATGGTGACGAGCTTTTGCTCGGCGAGCATCTGCAGCGCCTCGCGCACCGGTGTTCTGGAGACGGAGAAGTAGTTGGCTATCTCTACATCATTGATGCGCTCCTGCGGCAGCAGTGTGCCTGTGACGATCCAGTCACGCAATGTCTTATATACCCGCTCGCGTGCGGTCGTGCGCACGGCGGTGTCCTTCTCTGATGGGATGGGCATGATGTTGGCTCTCCTTAATATAAAATGTTGAACTTTCTGTGAGATTTCTCACTTAACTGAAAACCGGCGGTGCAGTCCTTACAGTTCTGATGTATATGAAATGAGTGAACCCTGTGTAATCAGATTGTACGGCAGAAAACAATTCGAAATTAACTGTTTCCGATATATTACATACATGATATCAAATCTGAGACATTAAAACACAACAAATTAAGCAGCTTTACATTGTGCAAAGCGATAAAAATATGAAAAAAGCAAAATACCGGAACATTTTTTCAAACCGATATATTGCATTTCATAAAACAATGTATTATAGTTCGGACAAACCAATATATTGGATGTAGCATTACGGAGGTAAGCAGTGATGGAATACAAGATCGGAGCAGTTAGTGCGATATGCAATGAGAGGAAATCGACCGGCAAGGGTCCTGATCTTCTCTCACAGAGAGCGACAGAGGCTGCCCACCGCATACATCGGGAGCTTCCGGGATATCAGCGAACACCGCTGGCGCGATTGGACGCAATGGCGCAGCGGCTGGGAGTGAAGGCGGTGCTGGTTAAGGACGAGTCCAAGAGATTCGGTCTCAATGCATTCAAGGGGCTCGGCGGGCTGTATGCCCTGACGCGCGTGATATGCAGGCAGCTGGAGCTGGATCCCGAGATTATCACATTTTCGGATCTGAAGAAGCCGGAGTATGAAAAGACTATCCGCGAGATGGTTTTCGTGACGGCGACGGACGGCAATCACGGGCGCGGGATCTCGTGGGCGGCAGGTCAGCTGGGTTGCGAGGCACATGTGTATATGCCGGTGGGCTCCTCCGAGCTGCGGGCACAGGCCATCCGCGATGTAAATCCCCGCGCCGAGGTGCGAATCATGGATATCGGCTACGACGATACGGTGCGCTATGCCGCGGACAAGGCTGAAAAGCACGGATGGTATCTGGTGCAGGATACGAGCTGGGAGGGCTATGAAGAGATCCCGTCGTGGATCATCCAGGGCTACACCACCATGGCATGTGAGGCATGCGAGCAGATGAAGGAGCAGAGCCTGACACCAACGCATGTATTCATACAGGCGGGCGTAGGCGCGATGGCAGGCGGTATCGTGGGCTATCTGGCAAATGTTTATGAGGGGCAGCGTCCTTGTTTTTCAGTAGTGGAGCCGGAGGGTATGGCGTGCATATACCGCTCGGCGGCAGTCGGTGACGGTGCGCCGCACGAGGCGACGGATCAGCAGCCGACCATCATGGCGGGCCTCAACTGCGGCGAGCCGTGTACGATCACATGGCCTATACTGCGCGACTTTGCAGACTGGTATATCAAGTGCCCGGACGGCGTATCGGCATACGGCATGAGACTGCTGGCAGCTCCCGGCGGAGAGGATCCGCAGGTGATATCCGGTGAGAGCGGCGCAGTGACAACGGGACTGGTCGATCTGATATGCGGAAAGAGCGAGTATCAAAGGCTCAGGGAAATGCTCGGACTGGACGAAAACTCAGTGGTGCTGTGCTTCAGCACCGAGGGAGACACGGATCCCGTGAGCTACCGCAGAATCGTCTATGAGGGAGAGTACCCGTTGGGCATGTGAGGGTGAGCGATCTGGATATCATACGACATTCAATAAGTGTTTGAAAGGAGGGTATACGATGCAGTTACTTACAGCCATCAATGATTTTCTGTGGAGTTATCTGGTAGCAGGCCTTCTACTGCTGACAGGAGTTTACTACACCATACGCCTGGGATTTCCGCAGATCCGGCATTTACCCCGAGAGCTGCGACCGGCGGTGCGATAGGCTATACAGTACAGCAGGCATTCCGCAACGGCGTGGCAAGAGGACTTTTCTCCAATGACGCGGGCAACGGCGGGGCATCCGCTATGCATGCGACGGCTGTCGTCAGACATCCGGCGGATCAAGGGCTTGCGGCGATGCTGGGCACATTTATCACGACTATCATGATATGCAGCTGCACGGGCTTTGCAATACTGCTGACCGGTGCGATGGACTCCGGCAAGACCGGCATCGGACTGGTGCAGACGGCATTTGCCTCGACACTGGGTATGGCGGGGAAATGGATAGTGCTGGCGGCGATGTTCCTGTTCGGCTTTACTACACTGATCGCCGACGTGTTCTACGGTGAGTCGAGCTTACGCTTTTTGTGCAGGAACAACACGGAGTCGGTCGTGAAGATATACAAGATAGCGGCACTCATCATGGTTTTCATCGGCTCGCTGGTATCACTGCCGACGCTGTGGACATTTGTCGATCTGTGCGCGGCATTTCTGGTATTCTTCAACCTGTTCCCGCTGATAGGTCTGTTCAGATATGTGCGATATACGCTCAAGGACTATGACAGGCAGCTTTCGGAGCACAAGACGCCGGAATGGGAAGGCAATGAGAAGGCAAGGCAGCTGCTGGATCGGTAACAGCTGATATGAAGCGGTCAGGCATGGCCGAGATGAAACGACCACAGATATACATGAGAAAACAAATGAGGAGGTAGAGACATGAGTGATTTGAGAGAAATGCTGGCAGCTTGGAGACATGAGATTCATATGTATCCCGAGACTGCATTTGAGGAGGAGAAGACGGCGGCATTTGTAGCTGAAAAGCTGAGAGAGATGGGCATCGAGGTGACCGAGCACGTGGGCAAGACCGGCGTCGTAGGTACACTCAAGGTCGGCGACGGCAAGAGAATCATCGGTCTGCGCGCCGATATGGACGCTCTCAATCTGGCCGAGGCGAACGAAGATCTGGAGTACAAGTCGCGCCGTGAGGGCAAGATGCACGGCTGCGGTCATGACGGTCATGTGGCATCGCTGCTGGGCGCGGCAAAGATACTCTCGGACAACAGAAATTTCAACGGTACGGTACGCTTTATATTTCAGCCGGCGGAGGAACCGGGATATGGCGCGAGGGCTATGCTTGCGGACGGGCTGCTGGAGAGATTTCCGATGGACGAGATCTACGGTCTGCACAACAGCCCGGTGACACCGGCAGGAACGCTGCGCACGAGAGTAGGAGGTGTAGCGTCGAGCGAGGACAACTTTACGATCAGGATACACGGCCTCGGAGGTCATGCCTCGGCACCGAACAATGTGAACGACCCGCTCATCCCGGCGGCACAGATCATACTGGGGATTCAGAGTATAGTTTCGCGCAACGCAGATCCCATACAGCCTGTGGTAGCGTCCTGCACCGAGCTGCACACGGACGGAGCACACAACGCGATCCCGGGCAATGTGGTGATCACGGGCGACGCGAGGACGTTTAGCAGGGAAATGCAGACGCTGGTAGAGGACAGGATGCGTGCTATCTGTGAGAATACATGCGCGGCATACGGCGCAGGCTGTGAGTTCATATATACGCATGAGTTCGCGCCGACGATCAACGATGCCGGCTGCGTAGAGCATCTGGTCGAGAGCGCAGGCAAGATACTCGGCAAGGACAATGTATTCGGAGATGCAGATCCCTTCACCGGTTCTGAAGACTTCGGAGCATTTCTGGAGAAGATCCCGGGCGCATTTGCATTCTACGG
>CAVIJY010000094.1:0-4118 GCA_963643215.1 Lachnospiraceae bacterium
GGGACATGATGACGCAAGCCTCAGCAGCGCCGTAATTCGCAGAAGTATTTTAGCAACATTGCCGATTGTGTATATAAAAGAACAATGCTATCATAAAGACAACTCAAAGAGATAAGGAAATCTTAGAGAAGCCGGCTAGAGAAAAGCAACGCAAATCAAAAGAAAGGTAAGAAATCCGATGTACTCTTGAGATCACATATAGAAAACTGGATAGATGATATTTAAGAGCTATATGAACTAAATGGCAGAAGAAGCTTCTTCAGGGTTTATCTTAAAGATATGAGGACTCAGGTCACAGGCCGACAGTGTAAAAAAACGGGCAGGGATAGTAATCAGAACGAAAGAACGAAGAGCAACCGACATAGCTTTAGGATAGCAAAGTACAACTGAATATCGAAAAGGATTGTTTAGAGAAAAGGAGATATGAAGAATGAATGATCCGGCAACATGGTAGACCACCCTATGTGACGAGAAAGCATAGGGTGGTCTTATTTTGTTCGGGCAGCGATTTTGAGCATACTCCCCATGCCGGGGTATGCTCATGCAAGCTCAAGGCATTCCCTCATGAGCTCCTCAAGCATGGTATAAAACCCGGCCGGAAACCGGAGCATGCTGCTCTTGCGGCAGTAAAGCCGCCGGTATGCAAGCGCGTCTGCGTAAGACGAGGGTATCTCAAACTCACAGTGGCTTGAGGCAAGTGTATCGCGCACCTCTCTGCTGAGAGCATAGATGGAGGATGCGACGCCTGTCTGCGCCAGCCGTACAAGAGTCGTGGGTCTGGTGACCGTCTGCACAAATACCGGAGTGATCCCGGCCTGATTCAGTATAGATATGGACATCTGGCGGCAGAAGCTGCCGTCAGCCATGGTGGCCAGCGGCTCATGCGCCAGATGAATCGGGTCAAGCTCCGGATATTCGCCGCCATTATCAACCGCAAAGTCTGCTGCGGGGCTGCCCCGCCTGAGGATGACATACAGGCGGGCGATGCCGAGGCTGATCATATGATAGGCCGGATCATCGAGCTGAAAGTTGGTGCTGAGTATATCGACGATGCCGTCTTTGAATCTCTGAACCAGATCCGTGGAATTGCTCTCGTAAAATCGGAGCTCTACTTGCGGAAATGCATCGCGCAGCCGGGCCATATTCGGTGACAGTAAAGAGTTGATATACGGTGTCACACCGATAGTGATCTGTGACAGAGGAGCTTTCGCAGAGGCGCGTATGTCGCTCAGGCATGAATCGTAATCAGCAAGCATCTTTTCTGCAGTATTGAAAAAATGCTGTCCGGATGCTGTAGGCACTATGCTCCTTTTGTTCCTCTCAAAAAGAGTAAATCCAAGCTCGGCTTCGCATCTTTGCAGGCACTGGCTGAGAGCTGACTGGCTGATATAAAGCGCCTGAGCGGCTCTGGTGATATTCAGCTCACTGTGCAGCCTCAGCAGCCATCGCAATTCCCTGATAGTCATGGTATATTGATTCCCCTCTCATAAGCGGTGCTTATTATATAAGAAGTACTTGTTATTTCACTGATTATATCATCCTGCTTATAATAATTGTAAACAAATCGCAACAGTCGCTGCATCACAGACGACATGCATGTCATGCAAGGAAGCGACACAATCAGCTGATTGATTCAAAAATGTGAGGAGAGGGGAAGAATGCTGAAAAACATCCTGATTCGAGGGGTGTCCGTATACGACGCGCTCGAGAAAAAGTATTCCGCAGCTCAGGATATACTGATCACGGACGGTGTCGTCGCACGGATGGAGCCCCATATCGAGGTGGCTCCGGGCACCGAGATTGTGGAGGGAGAGAACCTTCGGGCATCGGTCGGATGGACTGACTGCCATACGCATCTGGACGGCTTTGATCCGTTTCTGAGCTATCCGGCTCTGGGAGCGACGGCTATCCATGATGCAGGAAGCTACGGCGCGTACAATTATGCACAGATACATGATGTCATAGCCAGGATGCCGTTTCCTGTGACGACCTATCTGTATGTGGGCTGCTGGGGAGTGACCGGCAATGGTCATGATGAGCTGATAACGCTGGAAAATCTGAAACCGGAGCCGTTCTATGAGGTGGCAAAGGAATATGCCGGGGAGATAGTGGGAGCGAAGATCCGCATCGACCCGAGAGTAAACAGCGACACGAAGCTGACGCTTCGTCAGGCCAAGGATGTGGCTGTGCATGCCGGCCTGCCGCTGATAGTTCACCCGAGCCGAACCAAGGATTCGCTGGAGGAGGTGCTCGAGGTGCTCGAAAGGGACGATGTGTATGCTCATACATATTCGCCGGTAGCGCCGTCGCTGTTTGATGAAAACGGACGCATCAAAAAGTGCGCATGGGATGCCATGAAGCGCGGAGTACGGTTCGATCTGTCCCACGGCTCCAACAATTTCAGCTATGAGATAGCACGAAAGGCTATAGAGCAGGACTTTGTGGTAGAGACGATATCCACGGATATGCATCTGAAAAACTATGACCGCGCGGGCATCAGCCTCGCAGGAGTGATGACAAAGGCTGTTCACGCCGGAATCTCTGTGGAGGATGCTCTGGAGAAGGTCATTCTGGCACCGGGAAAGCTTCTTCACACAAAGGAAAAACCTGCGGCCATCACTGTAGGCATGAGAGCAGACATCACGGTATATACTGTAAGCGAGCAGGCGGAGGAGCTGCCTGACAGCATGGGCAATGCTGAGGTCTGCAGGACACAGATAAGGGATGTGGCGACCATCATAGGATCTGCGCTGCATCGAAGCATTGACAAGGCCAGGACGACGGATAACTACTGGCCCGTAATACGCTAAAGAAGGAGGAAATGTTATGACACTTCAGATGGGAATCTGTATCGCGATATTTGTTGCAATGCTTTTCAGCTTTTTGCTCGGCAAGCTGCCGCTCGGCGTGACCGCCGGCTCTGTTGCGGCACTGCTGGTTATCACGGGCTGTACAGAGGCAAAGACCATACTCAGCTCCGTTGGAAATTCCAATACCGTAACCATTTGCTGCATGATAGTGCTGGCCAGCGGGCTGGGGCGGACATCATTTCCCTCAACGCTGACAGGCTGGGTGCGCAAGGTGACCGGAGGAAACTACCGGCTGGCCTACCTTGGCGTGCTGCTGATAGGAATGGCTCTGACAAGCATGCTGACGAGCCCCATGGCTGCGTATGCTATATGCTTTCCGATCATGGACTCGGTATGCGATGAGTTCGGGGTGAGCCGCTCCAAGGCGCAGTTCCCGCTGCTGATTATCTGTCTCGGATGCTGCGCGATACTACCGCTCGGAAGCGGAATCAGCCAGGCTGCGGTCTATGCCGGATATATGGAGACATACGGCTTCACACAGGGCTTTACGGCGATGGACTTCTTTAAGGGACGCTGGCCGATGATGCTGGTATGCCTGCTTTGGGCATATTATATAGCACCGAAGATTACTATCGAGAGCCCGGCGGTGCCGATCACATCTCTTGATTCCAAATCATCGTCAGGCAAGGCGCTGAGCAGCTTCTCCGACAAGGCCGGTGTTATCATATTTGCGCTGGTCATCCTCGGCTTCGTATTCAACAAGTATATCAAGCAGTATCCCACATGGTTTCTTTCATTTACCGGCGTCATGGCGATGGTGATCTGCGGAACTCTGACAAAGAATGACGCTATCAAGGCCATCCCCGTGGATATATGCATGCTGTTTGTCGGCGCCAATTCCATGGCGACGGCGCTGGTCGGAACCGGAACCGCGGAGTATATCGGAACCCTGATCTCGGATGTAGTGGGCAATGCAGCCAACACATTTGTGCTTCATGCGGTATTCTTCATCGTGCCATTCGTCATCACGCAGTTCATGCAGAACCAGAGCGTCATGAATGTATTTGCCCCGATCGCACTCATCACCTGCAGCGCGCTCGGCGCAGATCCGCGCGGATGCATGATCCTCATATCCTCCGGCGCTCTGACGGCATATATGACCCCTTCCGCAACCGCAGCAGTTCCCATGTGCATGGGCGCGGGCGGCTATGATGTCAAGTCGCTGTTCAAGATGGGCTGGTCATTTGCGATACTGGCATGCGTGGTTTATGTGACATTCGTGAGCATAGTGTATCCGGCGTTTTGATG
>CAVIJY010000095.1:0-4071 GCA_963643215.1 Lachnospiraceae bacterium
AGGCTGAGGCGGCTCTTGACGCGGCCTGTGATGATGCGCTGCGGCAGATTGAGGACAGAGGCTATGCAGATGCGCTGCGCGGTGAAGGAGTAAGAGAGATCATCGCATACGGCATCGCGTTCTGCGATAAGAGATGCAGAGTGCAGGCAAAGAAGCTCCTTCCTGAATCGGAAAGATGAATTGCATAAATTCCGATAACAAGCTCCAATGTTCGCTGAAGGTTGAACGAAGCTTTGTAGAGGCACTCATCAGGCCATGTCTTATCCTCATATGCCGATGTAGAAGACGACGGAGAGCTGAACGAAGCTTCAACCTGTCGGAAATTCCGACAGGTTCGAACCATATTTTGATCCTTGGAATTATTGCTATAATTGTAGGACTCATTATTGTTACTGCCCGGGTAGCGTGACCTGATTTTAACCGCATTGTTTGTCACGGAACTGTTCGATATAATGTCACGAAATGAGGAAAGGAAGATCCCCAATGCCTTCCTCTTTCCAACAGACCAAGGCTTCGGGGATCCGTGGTATAAAACCATGGTCATCATATCAGACTACGAGTGTGAGGACAAGGACGGAGTTTTTAATAAAGAGCAATGAGGAGCCGTGTTGTCCTGTCTGCGGAGCCAAGCTTGCCAAGAAAGATTGGGTGTCAAGAATCCTGAAGAAAGCAGGTGGTGAGAGGGAAACCTATAAGATAGAGCGCAGGCAGTGCACAGATAAAACTTGCGGGAAGTCGCATCGGCTGCTGCCGGACATCCTGACGCCTTATAAGCATTATGAGGCAGCGCTTATAGAGGATGTAATTGACGGGTTTGTCTGCGAGGACGACATAGCTACTGAAGACTATCCGTGCAAGGCAACAATGGATCGCTGGATACTGTGGGGAGAGAAGCTCGCAGGGGAAGCGGACGGATGGCTCAGGTCAGCAGGATACAGCGTGCTGAACCTGACAGAAGAGTTCCTGAAGGCTTCTGTCTCATTGCTCATCGGGCTTAAAGAAAGGCTGGTGAACGGATGGCTCGCCGTTGTACTGCGGGTGATGTGCAACTATGGTGCGCACATGAACCCGTCGGCGCTTAATGACCATCCCCCTACTTTGTTTTGCTGTCATACACAGGGCTACGGTAAGATCGCTCCATCGAAAGAAGGAGGATCTTGACATGGAGAACAAAGAGGTAAAGAACTGGCAGAACGAGCAGGCGCTCAGGCGGTACCAGCTGATATCACCGCTTCTGGATCCGGATATGGATGAAGCAAAGCGGAGCATGATGCGTGAAGAGATAGCTGAAAAGGCGGGCATATCGAAACGGACTGTCTACAGGTATGAAGCCGGATACAGGAAAGAGGCGTTTGAAGGCTTGAAGCCTGCCGGAAGGAGTAAGCGCAGATCGCAGAAGCTGCCGGAGAACTTTGATGAGATCGTCGGGGAGGCGATATTGCTCAAGCGTGAAGTGCCGCGCAGGAGCGTGCGGCAGATCATAACGATACTGGAGAGCGAAGGGTATGCAAGCCCGGGAAGGATAAGGCCTTCAACACTCCAGAGGTATCTGTATGACGCCGGGCTCGGCGTAAAGCAGATGAAGAGATATGCCGAGAAGAAGTCAACTTCATCGCGCAGATTCTGCCGGGCACACAGGCTTGAGCTTTTGCAGGGTGACATCAAGTACGGGCCTGACATAAGGACAACCGATGGAAAGCTTATAAAAACATACCTTTCGTCGCTGATAGATGACCACAGCCGGTATATAGTGCAGTCACAGTTTTATGACAACCAGCGCTCTGAGATTGTGGAGGACACTTTCCACAAGGCAGTGCTGAAGATCGGGACATGGGATCGGGTATATCTGGACAACGGAAAGCAATACATAAGCACACAGCTGCATGAGAGCTGCGCTAAGCTTGGGATTCAGGTGCTACATGCAAAGCCGTATGCGTGTGAATCGAAGGGCAAGATCGAGGTCTTCCATAAGACCGTAGACCGATTCATCGCGGAGATTCGCGTAGACCGTGTACACAGCGTCTATGAGCTTAACGAAAGATGGAAAGTCTTTCTTGAGATGGACTACCAGAAGAAGCCACATGCGGGGATAGCTGAGTATTACAGGTCTATGGATGCCGAGGTGCCCGTGGACGGGATCAGCCCGGCTATGGAATGGAATCGTGACGAGAGGATGCTGAAATTCATTGACGTAGGGACAGTTGCGGAGGCATTCAGACACAGGGAACATCGAAGGATAGACGGAAGTGGGTGCTTCAGCTTTGGAGGAAGGATATATGAAGCCAGCACCGCGCTTGCAAATCTTGAGGTAGAGATAAGTTATGATCCGATGAACACCGGGAGCATCACCGTGTGCCATAAAGGAATGACGCCTGTAGAGGCTCATCCGGTAGTGATCGGGGCTCATGCTGATAAAAAGACGGATCGCCCCGTGGGAATGACGGACGCGCTGCCGGAGACATCGAAGTTTCTGGATGCACTCGCCAAAAGGTATGAAGCAGACCATGCGATAAAGGCCAATGCCCTATCATTCAGCGAGTACGGGAAGGAGGCAGCCCATGTATGAGAAGTTTTTTGCCATGGAGCATACGCCTTTTACCCGGAACATACCTACAGAAAGGCTGTACACGTCAAAGGCGTTGGAGGATGCCATCGGGAGGCTTCGCTATTCGGCTGATAACGAGAAGTTCGCTGTGGTGATGGCAGAGCCCGGGTGCGGGAAGTCGACGCTCGTGCGTATGTTCGCATCGAGATTGCCGAAAGACCAGTACCTTCCGCTGTACCTGTCCGATTCAAAGCTTACGCCGCGATGGCTGTATGCAGGTCTTCTTGATCAGATGGGAGTAGAAGCAAAGTTTTACAGGGGAGACTCAAAGCGGATACTGCAGAGGGAGATAGAGACTATAAGGAATACCCAGAACAAGAAGGTGGTCTGCATATTGGACGAGGCGCATCTGCTCGGACGGGAGACACTGGAGGAGTTCCGGTTTCTTCTCAACAGGAATTTCGACTCGGTAAGTCCGATGGCGCTGATTCTTGTGGGACAGAAGGAACTGTGGGATCAGAAGCTGCGGCTCCAGAGCTATACAGCCATCCGTCAGAGGATAGACATGCATGTGGTGCTGGAACGGCTCGACAGGGCTGAGACAGCGAAATACATGAAGGCTCATCTTGCCTATACAGGGTGCACGGATGAATTGTTCACGAGCGATGCGGAGGATGAAATCTATAAGATATCGACAGGGATACCGCGGATGATCAACGGTGTCTGCACAAAGGCTCTGATGTACGCGTACCAGCAGCAGAAACGACTGATAGACGGGCACATGGTCAGATATGTAGCGGATCATGAGATGCTGCAGGAAGAAGGCAGTGTGTAAGGCATACACATGGAAAGCACAGACGGCGGGGCTGCCTTGCACAATGGAACATCCTTTGGAGGCAGTCCAAAGCCAGACGAGCCAGTGACAGAAAGATGGGTAAAACAGTGACAGCGTTACAGAGCAAATCTGTGACAGCTCATGAGGTTAATAACAACATTGTAAACGGTTGTCAGTCTTTGAGCACGATCTTTAGTTGCAGCGAAGCGGTAAGAAACGTGAGTGATGCCTATGTGATGTTCCGTTTCTATGAGATCTCCGATCCGGAAAGAGCGGATGACATCAGTACTTCGACAAACTCCCAGAGCGCAGTTAAGGCTCGTGACCTGAGAAGCAACGACAAGTATGTACTTGCTTTGAAACGGTCATACGAACAGCGGTACACCGATGGCTACTTCATAACAAAACGCGGAGAAACAGCAGATTCACTAAAGTACAATTCTGCCCATGTTGCAGATCTTACGGCGCTTGGAAAACAGCTGATTGCATGGCATTCGCAAAGACCTACTATTTCATACAGTGAGAGCAAAATCTTCGATAAATATTTTGATCAGCTATTTCACAGGGAGTACAATCCGGAGAATGTTCAGGCACTTCAGGAGATGTTCAATGAGGTCATCAATAAGTGGACAAGCGAGAATCCACTCGGACTGAATGAGACACTTCTGGCTATGAAGGCCTATGTGCCCTA
>CAVIJY010000096.1:0-2111 GCA_963643215.1 Lachnospiraceae bacterium
GTGCCCTCTCAGAGCTTCCTGCGTGAATCCTGAAATCTTCCGTCAAGTATATCCTTCAGATAGGCTCCGTACTGATTCTTCCTGTAGATCTCGCAGGCCTCGCGCATCTGCTCATCGCCTATCCAGTGATTGTTGTACGCTATCTCCTCAAGGCAGGCTATCTTTCTGTGCTGATGCCGCTCTATGGTGTATACGAAATTGACCGCCTCCACCAGAGACTCGTGTGTCCCCGTATCCAGCCATGTATATCCCTGTCCCAGCAGCGTCACATCCAGCTCCCCGGCCTCCAGATATATGCGGTTCAGATCCGTGATCTCAAGCTCGCCTCTCGCGGACGGCTTCAGGTTCTTGGCATACTTCACAACCTTGTTGTCATAGAAGTAAAGCCCTGTCACGCAGTAGTTTGACTTTGGATGCGCCGGTTTTTCCTCTATCGATTTCGCCTTGCCGTTCTCATCAAACTCGACAATGCCGAATCTCTCCGGATCGTCTACATAGTAGCCGAATACCGTGGCTCCGCTTGTCTTTTTCGCTGCTTCCCTCACTGCCCTGTCGAGACCCTGACCGTGGAATATATTGTCCCCGAGCACCATCGCCACGCTGTCATCGCCTATGAAGTCCTCACCTATGATAAATGCCTGCGCCAGCCCGTCGGGACTCGGCTGTACGGCATAGCTCAGCTCGATGCCGAACTGATGCCCGTCTCCCAGAAGCTCACGAAATCTCGGAGTGTCCTCCGGCGTGGATATGATAAGTATATCCCTGATCCCCGCCATCATCAGCACGGACAGCGGATAGTAGATCATCGGCTTATCATATATAGGCAAAAGCTGCTTTGATGTAACCTTGGTCAGCGGATAAAGCCTTGTGCCGCTTCCGCCGGCGAGAACGATTCCCTTCATCGATACCTCCAGATCCTGTATTTAAAACTCCATGTCACAAATTAAACTATTTGAATTATCGCTGCTTTCAGCGTCAGCGACGCTGTCCTTGCATCCTGTATGCTTTGTGTCTCAGTCGCTGCGTCGCGGACGTCAGTGTCGTCTCAGCACCATATATGCTGCACTTCTCAGCCTCGGCGTCGCAGGCGTCAGCGCCGTCTCAACACCATGTATGCCGCACTTCTCAACTTCGGCGGCATGAGCGTCATCGCCGCTGTCGCACCCATCGCCATCATATACTCCCAGCCGTGCAGATAGCCTATATGAAGCTGCATCCATCGAAGCCTCGCATATTCAAGAAAATATCCGCGTCCGCCCCGTCTTGACGAGAATCCCGCCCCGGTTCTTGCATATACCAGTATCTGCGGAATATTGTCTATCTTATATCCCGCGGCCAGCAGCCTGCTCCACAGATCATAGTCCTCCAGCAGCGGTCTTCTGTGATATCCTCCCACCGCCTCTATATCGGCCTTTCTCAGCATCACCGTCATATGATTGAGCGGATTGCGAAGCTTGCCGTATCTGTACAGAGCCTGTGAGCCCGTCGGCATGCGCTTGATTCTCAGTCCGGCATGTCTGCGCTCATCCGCGCCTTCCGCCGCAGTACCGCACATCTTCTGACTTGCTTCCGCGGCTTCGCCCGCATTTTGCCTTCTGCTTTCCGCCGCTCGGCAGGCACGCCCGGCCTCTGCCGCAGCCATCGACCTGTACAGCTCCGCTTCATCCATGAACTCGCAGATATCCCCGCCAACGGCGCTGATCTCCGGATGCGCATCCATATATGCCCGCTGCAGCCTGATCCTGTCCCGGCATGCGATATCATCCGTATCCATCCTCGCGATCAGCTCTCCGCTGCACTCCTTCATCCCGGCTGCCAGCGCCGGCCCGAGTCCCTGATTTTCGGGAAGCCTCACTATCCTGAGCCTGATGTGGCTTTCACTGCCGCCGTTCACACGAGTGCCGCATATTTTTTCGTATCGCCCGATGACTTCCTCAAGCTCTGCCGTCAGCGGCCCGTCCTTCACGAGAACTATCTCGTCCGGCTTCTCGCTTTGCTGTACTATACTCTCCAGCGCCGCTGCCAGATACTCCGGCCTTTCCCCACGATATACGCTCATGAGAACTGATATCATATCACGGCTCCTCTTTCTGCACACTATCTTACCGTCT
>CAVIJY010000096.1:2175-4035 GCA_963643215.1 Lachnospiraceae bacterium
CCGCGGTGCAGCGGCTGTCCTGTCGCATCCGCACCATCCCATCCGGGCTGCCGCGGTCTGCATCAGCGCATCAGATCATCCTCACCCGATCCGCTGCGGTCTGCACCAGCGCATCGGTGCATCCTCACCTGAGCCGCCACGATCTGCATCAGCGCATCAGCTCATCCGCCTTCTGTCTGCAACCTGCCTCTGTCTCTGCCGCCTGCTCCTCGGTGTCCGCACATATTGATATATATGCCTTCAGCTTTGGCTCGGTTCCCGAGGGTCTGATCACCATTGAGCTCTTCCCCTCAAGCACGAACTTTATCACATCCGACTTCGGAAGCCCGTCCAGTCCTTCGCTGTAATCAAGTACCTTCTCAACCCTGCGTCCGCCTATCTCGCTTACAGTGCCCTCGGATATCGCAGTCCGAAGATTCTCCATGATGCTCTGCATCTTCGCAAAGCCTGACGCGCCCTCATATGTGTATGAGTACAGGGTATTCAGCCTGTATCCGAACTGAGCGTACAGCTCCTCAAGCCGCTGAAGTATGGTCTTGCCCAGTGATCTGTAGTATACAAACATCTCGCATATCAAAAGTACGGCATTGACTCCGTCCTTATCACGCACATAGGAGCCGCTCAGATATCCGTAGCTTTCCTCAAATCCGAATATATATGAGCTCTCGCGTCCTTCCTTCTCCAGAAAGCCTATCTGCTCGCCGATGAACTTGAAGCCTGTCAGCACATCTATGGTTCTTACATGATAGAAGTCGGCTATCTGCGCCGCCGTATCTGTCGTAACTATCGTCTTTACCAGCACCGGATCCTCCGGCATCGTCCTGCCTGCGATTCTTCTGGAGCATATATAGTCAGTGAGCAGAAGCCCCGTCTCATTGCCGGTCATGAGCCTGTAGGAGCCGTCCTTATCCTTGACGGCTATTCCGCATCGGTCGCAGTCGGGATCTGTGGCTATCAGGATATCCGCATTCTCCCGCTTTGCATATTCTATGCCGAGCGCCATGGCCTCCCTGATCTCCGGGTTCGGGTACGGACATGTAGGGAAATGCCCGTCCGGCTTCGCCTGCTCGTCAACCAGCGTGACGCGGGAGTACCCAGCCTCCCTCAAGGCTCTCGTCACAGGCAAAAGCCCGGTTCCGTTGAGCGGCGTATATACTATCGCCACATCCTTGTCCACCCTCGCGTCTCCCAGAACGCTCATGGACAGCACATCCCTGGTATATTCATCATAAAGGCTGTCCGGAATATAGCTTATCATGCCCGAGCTCACGCCTGCCTCAAAGCCGTCCAGGCCCTTCACATCCTCAAACTCATCCAGCAGCTCTATCTGCGCGAGTATATCTGCCGCCGCCTGTGTGGTTATCTGACACCCGTCAGGGCCGTATACCTTGTATCCGTTGTATTTGCTCGGATTGTGAGAGGCCGTCACCATGATGCCTGCATCGCATCCGAGCTTTCGAACCGCGTAGGAAAGACACGGCGTAGGCATCAGCTGGCTGTAGATGTGCACCCGGATACCATTTGCCGCGAAGACACCTGCGGCTGTCCTTGAGAAAAGATCCGACTTTATACGGCTGTCATAGCTTATGGCTATACTCTTTACGGATTTGTCCGAAGCTGCGTTCACATAGTTTGCAAGACCCTGAGAGGCCTTGCCCACGGTATATACATTCATTCTGTTGGTTCCCGCGCCTATCACACCGCGCAGACCGCCGGTTCCGAACTCGAGATCTCTGAAGAAGGCATCCTCGATCCTGTCCTCGCTGCCTTCCATGTCCTTCAGTTCCGCGGCCAGGTCGCTGTCGAGAACGGCTCTGGCACGCCATGTTTCATATTTATTCACTCTGTATGTCTCCTTAT
>CAVIJY010000097.1:0-3822 GCA_963643215.1 Lachnospiraceae bacterium
TTCCGGTTCTTAAAAGATGCAGATCACTTGACCTTGATCCTGTATATATCGGCATTGATAAGAAATCCAACAGAGAGTCCAAGAGAGGCGGCCGTAAGCTTTCAGAGTACGGTATGCAGCTTCGTGAAAAACAGAAGGCAAAGTTCATCTACGGCGTTCTTGAGAAGCCCTTCCGCAATTATTATGCAAAGGCTTCCAAGATGAGAGGTCAGGTAGGTGAGAACCTTCTTATCCTTCTTGAGTGCAGACTTGACAATGTTCTTTTCCGCATGGGATTCGGAAGAACAAGAAAGGAAACACGTCAGATAGTTGATCATAAGCATGTTCTTGTTAACGGCAGATGCATCAATGTTCCGTCTTACCTTGTTAAGGCAGGAGACGTGATCGAGATCAAGGAGAAGTTCAAATCCTCTCCGAGATACAAGGAGATTCAGGAGACAACGGCAGGACGCATCGTCCCCGCCTGGATAGAGTCTGATGTAGAGGCACTGAAGGGAACAGTCAAGGCTCTGCCCACAAGGGAAGAGATTGATGTGCCTGTAGAGGAGCTGCTGATCGTCGAGTTGTATTCGAAATAATGACTTGCTTAAGCCAGACATGTTCCGGATCATGCTTGTGCAGGATGGCGCAATGCGTCGTCTTGCGGCAGATCCGGATTGTCTGCATAACCATAGGAGGTACAATTCGTGTTCAATTTTGAAAAACCCCGTATCTCATACGCGGAAACATCCGAGGACAACAAGCAGGGCAGATTTGTCTGTGAACCGCTTGAGAGAGGATATGGCACAACGCTGGGCAACTCGCTCAGAAGGATCATGCTTTCCTCGCTTCCGGGCTGTGCAGTAAGCAAGATTAAGATTGACGGCGTACTTCATGAGTTTTCAGCTATCCCGGGCATAAAAGAGGATGTGACAGAGATCGTCATGAATGTCAAGAGCCTGGTGATCAAGAACAACTCCGGCTCCGAGGAGCCCAAGACTGCATATATTGACTTTGAGGGAGAGGGTGTCATCACTGCGGCGGATATTCAGTGCAGCACAGACATCGATATTCTGAACAAGGATCAGGTTATCGCAACTGTATCGGGCGGTCGTACAAAGTTTTATATGGATCTTACCATGACCTGCGGACGCGGTTATGTGGGATCGGAAAAGAACAAATCAGAGGATGATGCTATAGGCGTCATCGCGGTTGACTCCATGTATACACCTGTAGAGAGAGTCAACATGGCGGTTGAGAACACCCGTGTAGGGCAGCAGACCGACTATGACAAGCTGACATTGGATGTATTTACCAACGGTGCCATGAATCCCAAGGATGCAGTGAGCCTTGCGGCAAAGGTGCTGTCGGAGCATTTCAGACTGTTCATTGACCTGTCTGACAGAGGCCAGGAGGCTGAGGTCATAACAGAGAGAGAGGATGATGAGAAGGAGAAAGTCATCGACAAGAGCATTGATGAGCTTGAACTTTCGGTTCGTTCCTACAACTGTCTGAAGAGAGCCAATATCAATACTGTCGGTGAGCTTATCAATCGCAGCGAAGAGGACATGATGAAGGTCAGAAACCTCGGTCACAAGTCCCTCGAGGAAGTAAAGGGCAAGCTCATGGAGCTGGGCCTTGGCTTCAGAACCAACGAAGACAGAATCTAAAAAGAGATGCGCATGTGCAATAAGACTAAAAAGCATGCATTTGCGTTCCATGAAGGGAGAATATAATCATGGCTATGTACAGAAAACTCGGCAAAACTTCAAGCCAGAGAAAGGCACTTCTCAGAAATCAGGCTACGGCGCTGGTTGCTCACGGCAAGATCATCACCACAGAGGCAAGAGCTAAGGAAGTGAGAAGCGTAGTCGAGCCGCTGGTAGCTCTCGCAATCAAGGAGAAGGACAACTACGAGGTTGTCAAGGTCAGTGCAAAGGTTGCCCGCAAGGACAAGGACGGTAAGAGAGTCAAGGAAGTCAAGGACGGCAAGAAAGTTACCGTATATGATGAGGTAGAGAAGGAGATCAAGAAGGACAAGCCTTCAAGACTGAATGCAAGAAGAAAGATAAACTCCGTGCTCTATGAAGTAACAGAGGTTCCTCAGGCACCGGCTCTGCGCAAGAGAAATACACACAAGGTAGACATGGCGGCAAAGCTCTTCGATGAGTATGCAGTAAAGTATGCAAATACAAAGAAGAACGGCGGATATACGAGAATCGTCAAGATCGGCCAGAGAAAGGGCGATGCAGCGATGATGGTTCTGCTTGAGCTGGTATAAGCCTTGAGTAAGCCTGAATTCAGGCTCGTTGCTTCACATAGATGAACATAAATCCCGCGGGTGACCCCCGCGGGATTTTGCAGGTAAAATGTGGCATAAATCAGGTCGATTGTAAGAATAAAAGGCATATGAATGTAAGAATTTTTTGATACAATCACACCGTGAAGGTAAGCACGGCGATCTCAGCAGCCTTACTGCTCAATCAGCAATGTGCGATCCTGCACGAAAAGACTGATGAACCGGACAGAAACGAAAGAGCTTTGGGAGATAAATCATGAAAAAGCTGACATCTATATCACTGAAGATCCTGCTTATGACGATGATGCTGATTGTCATATGCGCGATACCCGCGCATGCGGACACCAGAAAGCGCGTCAGCAGTGTGCGCATCAAGCTGAGCAATACAATCACAGCCGGACAGTATCTCGATGATTTCGCGTCGGATGTAACAGTGAGTGTGTCTGACAACTCGAAGTATTTCTTCGGGTACGGAGAATTCACCCAGAGCTCAAGCCATGTTGTAAAGGTGGGAGAGGAGGTCAAAATCAAGGTTTATCTGTACAGTGCCGATGGGTACAGATTTACCGGAAGTTACTCCTCATCCAATGTCAAGGTGTCAAATGGGACATTTGTATCGGCTTCAAGATCCGGCGAGGACTGTCTGGTGGTGACAGCAAAGCTCAAGGCTGTCGGCGGCCAGTATGATTCTGTCTACGATGCATACTGGACAGGCAGTTCACTGGGACGGGCCAGATGGGAGGCTCCGGATGATACAAGCGGATATTATGATCTGATCCTTTACAGAGGATCATCGGCGGTCTACTCCACCTATTCATACCATGGCACCAGTCTCAATCTTTATCCGATGATGACCAAGGAGGGAGACTACTACTTCAAGGTGAGGGTGGTTCCGAAAAGCTCAAGCAAGGGAACAAAATCGGACTGGATCGAATCCGATTATCAGTATATCGACAAGAACCATGTGTCAGACGGCTCCGGGCAGTCAAGCATGCCGGCAAACGGCAGCTCATCCGGAAGCTCCGGTACATCGAGCACACCGGCCGCCAATGCCGGCTGGATACAGAAGGGCAGCTCATGGTACTATGTATATCCAAACGGGACGACCAAGACGAACGGTTGGGAGAAAATCATGGACAACTGGTACTATTTCGGCTCTACCGGAGAGATGCAGAAGGGATGGCTCAACCTGAGCAATCAGACATACTATCTGGATCAGCAGACCGGTATCATGAAGACTGGCTGGATCAAGGTCGGAGAGCTCTGGTACTACATGAACCCGGACCAGCTGAGCGCAACATGGGGAGCGGCCGTCAAGAGCAATTGGGTTGCCGACAATAACATGCTGTATTATATGACATCAACAGGAGCTATGGCCGTGGGCTGGAACAAACTCGGAGACAAGTATTATTACTTTACTGAGTCAGGAGATGCCAAGGGAGCACTGGTTCGCAACGCATATGTAGGCACATTTTATGTGGGCTCCGACGGAGCATGGGTACAGAACTATTGATCATGATATGAAGAAGGAGGCTGTCGCATCG
>CAVIJY010000098.1:0-3601 GCA_963643215.1 Lachnospiraceae bacterium
AGATGGTATGAGATAGGCGCGTATCTCAAGGAAGCGTGACGCGCATAGTATATACTCGAAATATCATAAAGGGGAGAAAGATTATGAAAAGAGTATTATCTGTTATTCTGGCCGGAGCCATGGCACTGTCTCTTACGGCATGCGGCGGCTCATCAAACAAGGACGCATCAGGCAGCTCAGCAGCCTCAGAAGCGGGCTCGACCGCGGTCACCATGTCGGAGATCACGGGCAGCGGGAAATCACTGTCGTCAACTGACACGCAGGAAACGACAGCGGTCGAGCGCGTGATAGACGAGAGCAAGAGCAGAAAGCTTGTGGTAGGTACCGACAAGGAACCCTACGCGCAGGCTCCATGGGATCCGGAAAGACCCGGCTCCAACACCTGCAATGTCATGACCTGCAATATCTATGAGGGAGCCTTTGAGGTAAACAAGGACGGAAGCATAAGCCCGCTGCTTGCCACACATTATGAGGTCAATGATGACTATACGGAGTGGACGATATACTTCAGAGACAATATCTATTTCTCAAACGGAGATCATATGACGGCAGATGATGTCATCTGGTCATATGACAACATGGCGGCATGCTCCAATTCGGCCTCACTGTGGGTGAATTACGATCATACGGAGAAAATCGACGACTATACCGTCAAGGTGGTTCTCAGTGAGCCGTTCATGGCTCTGAGCCTTTCCGCTATAGCGGGACGCGTGGGTCTGATCCAGGACAAGGCATACTATGATCAGGTGGGACTTGAAGGCTACAAGGCCAATCCGGTTGGAACAGGACCGTATGTTCTCTCGGAGGTGAAGCTGAACGACTATCAGGTCTATACAAAGAATCCAAATTACTGGAACAAGGAAAATGTTGATGTCTTCTATGAGGAGATCAGGGTAAAGTTCCTGACAGATCAGAACACGCAGATGCTCGCACTTGAGAATAATGAGATAGATGTGCTGCTCAATGCCAAGCTTCCGCCGCTGCTGATGCTTCCGGAAAGCAGCGACATAAAGTTTGACCTAGCTCAGGCCTCGGGAGTATCTTTCCTGCTGTTCAACTCAACCGGCAACAATCCTTGCAAGGATGTAAATATCAGGAGGGCTATCGCAAGCTGCGTTGACAGAGATATCCTGAACTCGGTCATCTATGAGGGATATTCAGCGCCGGCATACTATATCGGAGCAAGCTTCTTCATGGATGCTCCGAAGGATGAGGACATCACGGTCAAGCTTCCCGAGTATGATCTTGAGGCCGCCAAGGAGTATCTGAAGGCCGGAAATTATAACGGCGAGACGGTCAATCTCCTGTGCATCTCAGGAACAGAGGAGGAGCAGGCAGCCCAGATACTTCAGGGTGAGCTGCTGAAGATAGGCGTAAACTGCGAGGTCAAGTCACTCGACAGTGCATCGGCCAGAGCTCTTCAGAAGATGCCTGACGGATGGGATGTAAGATTTTATACAGGCACATCGTCAGCGATGGACTTCTCATGGCAGAGGCAGTTCTTGTGCTATAACGATCTGATACTTACAGGCAATCATGTAATCATCCCGAATGACGCAGAATATGAGCAGCTCTGGAAGGATTCGAATCTGGAGTTTGATCATGAGGCGAGATCGAAGATATTTGCCCGGATGCAGAGTATCATAAACGAGAATGTATGGGCATGCGCATATCTTAATCGGATCACAGTCACGGCATTCCATGATCGCGTCAAGGGAGTAGAGGGGCGTCCGATAGAGTACCTGTATCAGTTCAAATACTGGTATTGATGCCATACAGACATTGAGTATATAAAGAGAGCGTCACAGCATATGCAGGCATGTGCTGCGGCGCTCTTTTAAGTTCGCTGAATAGCATGAGAAAGCCCGGCCTGTGATGCCGGGCTTTCTTGAGCTCAATATCCGGGGACCGGAGTGGGTCTTGCCGGGTCAAACACGCTTTTTACATCATAAAAATCAGTCAGCTTGGCTTTATCGGGGTTTTGCATATCGCGCCACATCCTGTCACCGTCGGCATTGAGCCTTCCCTGACGAAGATAGTTGGTGCCCAGCTGAACCCACGGCTGATTGGAGTCCACATTGCAATAGTACCGGAAGCCCAGACTGTAAAGATAGTTGAACTTCTGCGTGCCCGTCGCGTGGCTGCCGTCGGAATTGATCTTGTCGGGAGAGTAGCCCTGCCAGCTTCCGATATCGGCGCCCTTGGGATAGATGATGATATCACACGGAGCGCCAGTGGCCTCCTCTATCAGGCTGTTGACATTGCTGTCCCAGCGATCCGAATCGGTCTTGAACTTCTCATAGGATATGGCTCCCATATCCAGATGCCCCCAGCTGTGTGAGGCCAACTCATAGCCGTCATCAACCAGTGCCTTAAGAACCTTCACCGCCTCCTGACGGTCGGCCTCGATATTGCTGTTCGGCGCATCCGCAAGCTTGGAATCATATCTCGGGGAGGACGGGTCATAGCTTTCGTCTGTCCTGTATCCGAGGATGCCGTTGTATCCGGTGAATGCGATAGCCGCCTTGGCGCCGCGATAGGAGAAGTCCGGATGCTCATCAATGAAGGCGTCCAGAAGCGGAACCAGATCGTATGCGCCTACGCTGATGCTTCCGTCGGATTCGGTATATTCATTGGTAGGCCGACCGTCTTCGCCGACTATCATCCTGGTGGCCATTCCGTCACCCTTCATATACTCGTAGTAGCAGACATCATCCTCGCTCATGACAAAGGGCTTCTTGTCCTGCGGAAGCATGATGCTTCCGGCCTTCATGGTTTTGGTGCCGTCGCCGGATACCTCCTCATAGGCCATATCGTGAAGCCTTACAAGCACATAGCCGCGATCGTACATCTGCTGGAGTATCTTGTTAAATTCATCCACTGTGGTCATGACCTGATTGTATCCGGTGGCCTTCGAGTCGCCGTCGAAGGCCTTTGATGTATCATAGACCAGCGTGTGAAAGAATATATGAGTCACCTGCGAGATATCCTTTTCCACACATGCGGCCTTCTGCTGCTCATAGCGTGAGATGGCATCCAGAGCATCCGCATCCTCTGCCAGAGCCTCCTCGGAGCGTATGAGCTCTATGGCCTTATCATAATCGTACATTTGAGACAGTTTCTGCGCTTCACTGAGGATGTCCTCTTTGACGGCTGTCGCAGCCGGCTGTGTCTCGGCGGCCGTGCTGGGATCTGAAGAGACAGATTCCGTGACAGAACTTTCAGGTGCCGAGGTTTCGGCAGAGTCTCCCCTGACAAGCCTCGTGATCGCCCTGATGACGAAGAAGATACCCGCGGCCAGAAGAACTATGATGAGAATCAATACTGCAAGCCGCGCGACATTTATACGCCTTCTTCGCCTTCTTCTGGAGCCGGATCTTCTTGAACGCCCGTATCGTTGTTCGCTCATGATTAACCTTCCTTGTTGAAAGATGTCTATGCCGTCATGCCGATACGCAATCAGGCTCCATACAGTATATCCCATGGCAGTTGTGCTTGCAACAAATCGGAGGTCGCAGCGGGCATATCGCTGCGTCAGACGGCGAAATCGGAGTAAAGTTATTGTCAGTTGAATAGAAAAGCATAGAAAAAAGGTGCGTTC
>CAVIJY010000099.1:0-3484 GCA_963643215.1 Lachnospiraceae bacterium
TAAAAAAAACAAGGAAGGAGGTAAAGAGGCGGATGAAAGTTCAGATCAGGAATGACTCTGTTGTGATTGACGGCTATGTAAACGCGGTTGCCAGGGACTCCCGTCCCATAAGGGACAGCAAGAGCGGCGAAACATACATAGAGCAGATCGCGCCGAGGGCATTCGAGCGAGCCTTGTCGCATGCCGACGAGGTAAAACTGCTGCTCAACCATGACGACAGCCGGGTACTCGGTTCAACCAAGGATAACCTAGAGTTGTACGAAGATTCCATCGGGCTGAGGGCTCATGCGGTAGTGACCGATCCGGAGGTTATCGAAAAGGCACGAAAGCGCGAGCTGCGTGGGTGGTCTTTCGGGTTCTATCCGATAGAGGTCACAGCGGAAGACATGGCAAACGGGAAGCAGCGGCGGTTTATCGAGAATATGGATTTGAAAGAGGTTTCGATCATCGACTCCCGGAAACTTCCTTGTTATGCCGGGACACTGATTGAAACGAGAGCCGATGGCGATATGGCAATAGCCGATACGCTGGAGGTTCGGGCGGAGTACACGGACAGCGTGGATTTAACAAGTTTCAAGGCGCGGATATCAGCGCTTGAGCATTAAAAAAGCAAAGGAGAAAAGAAACAATGAGAAAGCGTATTGTAGTTGACAACACCATCATACAGTACAGAGCTGAAGACCTGAAGAGCCTTGAAGAGCAGAGAAACGAAGCTGTTCAGGCCATGAAGGACATGACAGCGCAGGCAGAGACCGAGAAGAGAGCATTTGACGAGGCCGAGACAGCTAAGTTCGATGAGCTGGAAAAGACGGTCAAGAACATCGATGCATCAATTGAGAGAATGCAGCGGGCAAGGGATATCGAGCTCAACGTGATATCCGACAGCAAGAAAGCGGAGCTCAAGAGTGAGGAACTGGAGGAGCGTGCATTTGAAAATTATGTACGCGGCGTAATTGAGGAGCGTGCAGATGCTAATCTCACATTCGGAGACAACGGCGCGGTAGTTCCCACGACTATCGCAAACAAGATAATCAAGAAGGTGCACGAGATATCCCCGCTGTACAGCCTTGCGACAAAGTATAACGTCAAGGGCAATCTGGAGATACCGTACTATCCGGCTGGCACCGCTGATATCGAGATGGCATATGCGGATGAGTTCACAGAGCTGGAGAGCACAGCGGGCAAGTTCGGCTCTATCTCTCTCAAGGGCTTCCTTGCGGGCGCTCTTACCAAGGTATCAAAATCTCTTATCAATAATTCACAGTTCAACATCACGGAGCATGTCATCTCCACGATGGCTGAGAATATCGCGGTATGGCTGGAAGGGCAGCTCATCAACGGTACGACCGATAAGGCAGACGGCATACTCAAGGGTATCACAACCGAGGTAACTGCCGCCGCTGCTACCGCTATCACATCCGATGAACTTATCGATCTTCAGGAGGCGGTAAAGGATACCTACCAGAACAAGGCGGTATGGATCATGAGCCGCAACACCAGAAAAGCTATCAGGAAGCTCAAGGACAATGAGGGCAGATACATTCTCAACCCGGACGCTACAAGCAAGTGGGGATACACGCTGTTCGGCAAGCCGGTATATGTATCCGAGAACATGGGCGACATGGCAGCGGGTGAGACGGCTATCATCTATGGCGATATGAGCGGTCTGGCTGTGAAGCTGAGTGAAGCGATGGAGATACAGGTGCTGCGCGAGAAGTACGCTACACAGCATGCGATAGGCGTTGTCGCATGGACTGAGTTTGACGCAAAGGTAGAGAACGCACAGAAGCTGGCAAAGCTCACCATGAAGGCTGGCTGAGAGGACTGACACATGAAATATAAAGCCGTGACCAGCTTTTCTGGCATAGTGTCCATGGCTGAGGGTGAAATCATGGAGATCGCTGATAAGGCGGTCTCCGATGACCTCATTCAGGCAGGATACATACAAGCCATAGAGGAGCCGAAACATGAAGGTAAGCGAAATAAATCTAAGCCAAATATGTGACTATTGCAGGATATTCGAGGATGACCTGTCGGACGCTGAAAAGCTGACACTCACGGCGATGCAGCGGGCGGCGATATCGTACTGCACGGGGTATACAGCGCTCACCGAGGAACAGCTTGATGAGTACGAGGATATCACGATAGCGGTGCTGCTATTGATAGCGGATATGTACGACAACCGCCTGCGCACGGTGGACAAGGGCAACATCAACCGGACGACAGAAACCATCCTGAATATGCACTGCTACAACCTGATACCAGAGGAATTGAGCGATGGCGATTAACGCGGGGAGACTGAAAAAGCGCATAGAGATATGGCGGTATACCGAGGCAGAGACGGAGCTGGGCGCTTCGCACACGGAGCTAGCAAAGGTGCGAACGGTCTGGGCAGAGCTGAGGCCGACGCGGGGGAGCGAGTTTCTGGAGTACTATCGCGAAGCAAATGAGCTTCAATTCAAGGTCACTATGCGGTATATCCCCGGATTAACCGAAAAGGATGTGCTTGTTTATCAGGGAAGGCAGTTCGAGATCAATTCCATCATCAATATCCTTGAGGCCAACACTTATCTGGAAGTCTATTGCACCGAATCGAAGGACAAGACGATAGAGGAGGCAGATGATGGCGAGGTATGAGTTCAGCTTCGATGGAATGGATGAGCTAAAGGACGATTTTCAAAGGATGCTGGAAGAGTATCCGGACGAAACCGAGAAGGAAGTATACCGGCTGGCGGGAGTATTTTCAAAGGATGTGAATAAGAAAATGCCCGCAGAGTACTCCGGCGGTGATGTAAAGCGTCCGCTGCCCAAAAGCTGGAAGCGTACCCGCGAGAAATCTATGGGCGGGAGCTACACGGTGGGCGTGGAGGTGCAAAATACTGCGCCGCATTGGCATCTAGTAGAGAACGGGCACACCCTAAAGGGCAATCCGCAGATGGCTAAAGCCAAAGCCGATGGCAAACTGAAGGGCAAGAAAAAGCGGAAAAAGGGCAATTCTAAGGTGCTGGGCTGGGTTCCCGGTAAAGGATACTGCCTAAAGACGCGTGAAGAATGGGATAACGGCGTATACGCCGGGCATATCAAGAAGTTTGTTGATAAGATGGCGAAAGGGCATAACTTATGATCTATACAATTTCAGATGTAAAGCGTGCCTGCAACAAGACCTTAAAGGCAGCATTTCCAAAGGTCACGATATACGACAACGACACGCTGGACGGGTACAAGCGGCCATCGTTCTTTACGGAGATAATCACACACGGACGGAGCAAGACAAGCCGGTATCTGACGCAGATAGGCTTTACATTCCGCATCACATACTTCGAGGTAACACACAGCGAAGCACACTGCCTAGAGGTATACGAAAAGATATGCCAGGCATTCGAGCCCGCGCTCAAAGTCAAAGATCATGTGCGTGTGGTAGTCAATAACACGGATTATGCGTGGATCGATGAGAATGCCGACAAGTTACAGGTAACTATCAGCT
>CAVIJY010000100.1:0-3425 GCA_963643215.1 Lachnospiraceae bacterium
CCGGTCATGTACAGGATGCTCCAGAGATTATCAATATTTTTATTTATCTCGCTATGTGTCAGCTGCTCATTGATCGTCTTAGTGATTGCCTCCCCGTCAATAAGCCGCTCTACTTCCATCTGTGCAGAGCCATCGGCCGCCACATTGATCAGGTTTCGCACCATATCATTGCCGCTTGTATTGATCCAGTACATCTTGGGCTTCGCGCGGGAAGATCCTATAAGATCATCGCAATAATTTATAACATCCCAAGGGCAGTACACATACTGTCCGCCAAAGCGGTAACCGTCATACCACTCACGAGTTTCTTCATAATGGTCTTCAAGCCCGTAATAAGAAAGCATCTGCTTTACTTCCTCATCGGTGAAGCCAAAGTACTCATCGAATCTTTCATCGGAGATGGAATGCACCTTCGGGTTGTTAAATCCCGTAAATATGCTTTCCTTCGATACTCTAAGGCATCCCGTCAGGACTGCAAAGTCTATGCTGTCATTGGTCTTTAACGCCGCATCAAACATCGCCCTGATCATATTGACCATCTGCGGATAATACTTGTTAGAATATGCCTTATCCAACGGAACATCATATTCATCTATCAGAAGTATGGCTTTTCTGCCGTAATGCTTTTCAAGAAGCGTACACAAAAGCTGGAGACTTTCTGCAATGCCCGAAGGACGTGCCTCATCTCCGGTAAGGTTTATATATGTATTTTTCTCCTCGCCTGTAAGCTTAGAGCTGTCACGCAGCACAGTCAGTCTTCGGGCCTCATTACGAATGACGATTCTTAACTGCTCGTAAGCCTCCTCAAAATCTGTACCATTCACGCCCTTTAATGACACTGATACAACCGGATACCTGCCCATATATACATCACAGACAGTCTTGTTCTCCGTTATCTTAAGCCCGTCAAATATGCTCTTATCTGTGCCTATCTCAAAGAAATACCTGAGCATGCTCATATTGAGCGTCTTACCAAATCTGCGCGGACGCGTAAACAGGTTGACTTTCGTCCCTCCGGCAAGCAAGTCTGAAATAAATGCCGTCTTATCGACATAATAGTAGTCTTTTTCTATGATCTCTTTGAAATCCTCTATTCCAACAGGAAGCTTCTTTGTGTTCATGAGCGAACCTCCCATCTGCACACGCAGTTGCGGCTTGTCTTTCAATATCCTGCCTGTATCGCTATAAATATATATCATCCGGTCTGAAAATCAAAGAGAGCTGCCTGACTTCAATCAAAATCAGACAGCCACTTATATCAGCTATGAATTTTCCAAGATCGGTATCTCGCCAGATTTCTCCAAAACCATCGGATAAGCGCGGTCACCGTACAGCTCGCACCTGCCGGTGCCATTACGATGATTTATCGGCGGTTTAAAGGCGGTTTGGCGGCACTTTCCTGGTTGACATCATCGTCTTTCATCCGCGCTATAGACTTCCCTCATCATCATGCTGTCTCATCATTGACTATTATAAGCTCCGACAATGCACGCGTATATGCGATGTATCTCTCATTTCTGCCCATATTATTGTGGACTACATACACCTTGTCAAACTCGATGCCTTTAACCTCATCAACATACATGACCGCAACCTTTCCGCTGACTATCCTATCCGCCGCATTGCCGCTCGTGAACGAGATATCGTACAGATAGTCATTTTTATCAACTGCTCTGGGCAGTAGTACAGCGATTCTGGAATCTCCTACATCGAGAGCAGCTATTTCTGCCTCCATCTCCCTTTTCCTGACTTCCCTTACCTTCGCCCCGTCAACTCCTGTCTGCAGTACATTCATTCCGAAGCTGTCATTACAGAAACGTGTGATCTGATTGGTGTTTCTGTAGTTCTCGTTCAGAGTATACTCTTGTGCTCTGAATATTGTTTTGAGGGTATCACAGTTGTCTATGCCGCGGCTGGCCTTTATCAGCTGATTCGTGTCTCCAAAGATATTAAACACAAGATCACAATTGTTAAGCTCGTATATAAGCCGATACTCATTTAATGCAAGATCCTGCCCCTCATCTATGCACATGAACCTTACATGACCGGCTCGTCTTCCGTAGAACTTCATCGCGAATATCAGTGTAGCATAGAGGTCATACCTGTGAACCCCAGCAGGAGTTCTCTTTATGTCTTTATCACGCTTAAACTTTGCCGTTGCGGCATCAAAGAGCATCCGGAAAGTTTTCCAATCCGAATATCCTGATAAATCCTTTTTCAGGCTGTTCAACGAATCTCTGACCTCAGGGGCATACCTTCTGGAAAGCTCTTCCTCGTATTTTTGCCGGGCCTCTTCGATCTTGTCGTCCATACCTGCATATATCTCTTCATAATGCTTCACATCATCTGTGAGGCGATCATATGCCTTCAGTACGGCATTGGCGTCCGGTGCGAAGCTGGAAACACTACTTAACCAGTCTGCACTTCATTCTCTATACGACTGATTTTATGACTGAGCTCCCCGCATTGCCTCTTTTTGTCCAGCGCGGCCTGATTCCCGACCTTTCCTTTCCAGTTCTCCTCATCCTCTATTTTCGAGCGAAGTATCTCTATATCCGTATTATTCTGATCTCTGATCTGTCTGCGCTTCTCATAGATATTTGCCGCATCAGACTTATATCTCTCCACTGCTTTCTCTGACTCTGCTATACTCGTGTCTATTCTTTCAAGTCTCTGGGGCTTTCCAAAGGGTAACCAGCCACCGTCTACTCTTTTTCTTTCTTCGCGAAGCGTCTCTGCTTTCTTATACTCTTTGTTCAAGCCTTTAATGATGGGAAGCAGTTCTGCATCACCCGATGTCTTTTCCGCTAGGGCAGTTTCCACCGGAATAGCTAACAGTGAAGCCGAAATACTCGCTGTAACGGTTGTCCAGAATAGAGTTGATTTTCAGGTTGTTCAAGCCGCTGAAAATACTCTCCTTTGCAACGCGAAGAATTCCGGTGAGAAAGCCAAATGCCAGATGTGGATTGTCCTTCAACCCTCCGGAAAAGAAATTCCGCATGAAATTTACGATTTCCGTATAGAAGCCGCAGTTGTGACCCTGTTGAATGGGCGTATCATATTCATCGATTATGATGATAGCTTCCTGCCCCCAGTGCTTGTGCAGCAGCAGCGATAAGAACTGCAAGCCCATCTGATAATCCATCTCATCAGCCGTGTCACCGGCGATCCGGCGGTACTGCTGCTTTTCGTAGGTATTCAGAGTATCACTTGTTTCAAGCTCCGAATGCCTCATAAATTCCAGGGAAATCAGCTTACGCAGCTTCTGAAATGTGTCCTCCCAGTTCAGACACTTTACATCTTTGAATGTGAGGAAAATAACTGGGTAACTCCCTTGATGCCGGATATAGTTCTCCCCGCACTGCCAGATCTTCTTGTCCTTGAAATACACGGAGGTATTCTCTGATGTACGCTCAAAGAAGACG
>CAVIJY010000101.1:0-3364 GCA_963643215.1 Lachnospiraceae bacterium
GTCTTTCTGGAGCGCGCGATAGTGGTCGAGCGTATGCGTCTGGCGATGGGTCTGTCGCTGCGCAAGCCGTCTGAGCATGCGCCCGTCATGACCGGTGCACTGGAGTGTGTGAAGCCTGAGAAATACTACGAGCCGCCGCTGATCAATGTCATCAAGTTCGCCTGCAATGCCTGCCCGGACAATGTAGTCATGGTATCGGATATGTGTCAGGGCTGTCTGGCTCATCCCTGCAAGGAGGTATGCCCGAAGGGAGCCGTAACATGGAAAAAGGGCAAATCCACGATAGATCAGGAGAAATGCATAAAGTGCGGAAAGTGCATAGATGCCTGCGCGTACGGAGCCATCATTCGTCTTGAGAGGCCGTGCGCAAAGGCCTGCGGCATGAAAGCCATTCATTCTGATGAGTACGGACGGGCGGATATAGATTATGAGAAATGCGTGAACTGCGGCATGTGCCTTGCAAACTGCCCGTTCGGAGCGATAGCAGACAAGGCGCAGATATTCCAGCTGATCCAGGCCATACGCTCGGATGCGCCTGTATATGCGATAGTTGCTCCGTCAATAGACGGACAGCTGGGCCCGAAGATGACGCCGGAGAAGCTCCGCGCGGGCTTCAAGGCGCTCGGCTTTGAGGACATCGTCGAGGTAGCGATAGGCGCGGATCTGTGTACGATACAGGAGGCGGACTGCTTCGTAGACGAGGTTCCGGATAAGATTCCCTTTATGGCGACATCCTGCTGTCCTGCATGGTCCATGATGGCAAAGAAGCTCTTCCCGGAGCAGGCTGAGTGCATATCAATGGCGCTTACTCCCATGGTTCTTACAGGACGCCTGATGAAGAAGAATCATCCGGGATGTAAGATATGCTTCGTAGGTCCGTGCGCTGCCAAGAAGCTGGAGGCAAGCCGCAGGGAGATAAGAAGCGATGTTGACTTTGTGCTTACATTTGAGGAGCTGATGGGTATGTTCGAGGCCAGAGAGATCGATTTTGACACTCTGGAGGAGGAGGACACCGTGCACGGCGCAAGCGGTGACGGAAGAGGCTTTGCAGTGACGGGCGGAGTTGCGAAGGCGGTTGTCAACTGCATTGCCAAGAAATATCCGGGAAAAGAGGTAAAGGTCGAGCATGCGGAGGGCCTTGACAACTGCCGCAAGATGCTGATGCTGGCAAAGGCGGGCAAATACGACGGGTATCTGCTTGAGGGTATGGCATGCCCCGGAGGCTGCGTAGGAGGAGCCGGAACGATACAGCCCATAGCAAAGGCGGCTGCCGCAGTCAATAAGCATGTCGCCGCATCGACGCACCAGCATGCATTTGAAAGCGATTTCAGAGACATACTGCCGGAGATAGAGAAGTAAGCCATTGAGAGATATCGGCGGATTGTGAACACTTTGCTGTCTGTGTGAAGATTTTGTGTTATCCGTTTACCGGAAAAATGAATCTGATATAATGCCACTGTCAGAGAAATACTGTGAACGGAGGCAGATAAATATATGGTATGCTCAAATTGCGGAAATGAGATAAGAGAGGGACAGCACTTTTGCACTAATTGCGGCACTCCTGTCGCAGCCAAGGCAGGTGAGCCCGAGGACACAAATGAGACGGTGACGACTCAGACAGCGGCGGCTGAAGCAGAAACGGAAACAAAGGCAGAAACAGAAGCAAAGGCAGAAGTCGGAGCAGAAGCGCAGGAAGCTAAAAGGGAAGCCGGAACAGAGACCGGGGCAGAGACAAATAATCACGCGGCTGCGGCTACCACGGAGGTGTGCGCGGCATATTCCACGGAAAAGTCGCCTGCAGCGATAGTGGCGTCGATACCAAAGGAATACAAGCCCATGTCCATATGGAAGTTCTTCGGCTTTGAGGTGCTGTTCAGCATCCCGATAGTGGGAGTCATAGCATCGCTGATTTTTTCGCTGGATGTATCAAAGAATGTGAACCTTACAAACTTTGCAAGGGCGAAGTTTCTGTGGACCGTGCTTGAGACGATCATGTTTATGCTTGCGGTAGCTGTAATGATGCTGGGTATGCTTCGCTGGACAAGACCGTAAGTAAAACCACAGATAAAAGTACAACATATTCCGGTGACAGGTGCTATACTGTCTCCATGAATTTTATAAGAAACAAACTGATGAAGATGATGCTGACTGCGCTGGTACTATCCGGCGCGTCAGCATTTTGTGCATACGGAGGCATGAACCTTGATGCCGACGCAGCGGTCTCAGGCATTGCTGTGGCTCTTAATAATTATTATGCGAGGATGCAGCACCCGCAGGAGGCGCTGGTTGAATCCTTATTGACTGCTGCAAACGACAATGTTCTGGTCATCGCAGATGATGTGGAAGAAAAAAAGAATGAAGGATCGGAAGCTGCAGACGCGGTGGACGGAGAAACCGGCGAAAGAATCATATATTATACGGATGAAAATGGTGTTCTGCATCAGGAGACCGTGACGGTGAGCCTTTCAGCTACTGAAAAGCTGCTGCAGGAGGTCGAGGACAAGGGACCGGAGGTGGAGATCACAACTGACGGATCCACTGTGGGAACCGTATACGGCACGGCTACGCTCAGACTTCGACAAAAGCCGGATGCCGACTCCAAGACACTGACGCTTCTTGCTCTTGGAGAGCAATATACGGTCATCGGGTATGAAAATGAGTTCTACAAGATACAGGTCGATGATGATCTGGTAGGATATGTGTTCAAGGACTATATTCAGACCTCGAAGAAAACGCCGGAGCAGATAGCCAGCGAGAAAAGAGCCAGAGAGGAAGAGGCAGCAAGGCTGAAAAAGGAAGCGGAGCGTGCACTGGCAGAGTACGAGGAGGCGCGAAGGAAGGCTGCTCTGGAATCTGAAAAGGCAGCTGAGGCGGCGTCGATAGCGGAGCAGCAATCCGCGGCTCAGGCGGCCTCGGAGGCGCAAAGCAGAGCCGAGGAGACAATGGTGGAGGCTTTTGAATCCTTCTCCGGATCAGAGACTCGGGAAGAGCCCGACAAGACAGCTGAGGCGCAGGTTGAGACTCCGCCGCAGACGGTAGAGGTATATTCATCTCAGGCGGCAGAAGCGTCCGCGACTGTGGAGAAGACTACGCAGGCACAGACAACGCAGCAGACTGCGCAGACGACACAGGCACAGACAACACAGGCGACGGCAAATGTCCCTGCGGGTCCGGGAGTCGCAGCCCTGACATCAGCACAGAGAACCGCCATAGTTGCCTATGCAAAGCAGTTCCTCGGTGGAAAGTATGTATACGGCGGAACGAGCCTGACAGACGGTGTGGACTGCTCGGGATTTGTGATGCGCGTCTATGAGTATTTCGGATATGACATAGGACGAACCTCAAGAGATCAGGCAGCGGGAGG
>CAVIJY010000102.1:0-3217 GCA_963643215.1 Lachnospiraceae bacterium
ATGCACAATCATAACATGAACCTTGACGCTTGACAAGATAGATGTTAATATAAAACCTGACTTTTGGAGTTGAGGTGTAAAACATGGTGCTAAGCCCAGGATTAAAACCTGTGGCTTAGCATTTTTTTGATGTCTCCTTCACTCAGAAAATATGATGTCAATGGTAAGCCGCAAAGCTCTGAAAATTCCCTGATAAATGATGTACCACGCGATAAATTTATATATTTCTGGTCTGATATTTTGGCAACTCTGAAGTCGCGTATGAAATCAAACAGTTCTTCAGAACAGTAGCCGTTTTTTAATATCTTGAACTGCAGTAATCTTGTCAGTAATACAGATAAGTAACAGACTAAAAAATGGCCTGTAATGGTATCCCGCTTTTGTAGATATACCGGTCTGGCATCCAACTGTGATTTCATGATACGGAAGGATTCTTCTATTCTCCAGAGATTGTGATATGCATCATATACTTCCTTATCTGCCATGGAGATCTCGGAGGTGACCAGCATGTTGTATCCGGCAAGTTCTAGGGATTTTTGGATGAATTCTTCGTTCATTGTGACCTTTACTTTACCATCTGTGTCGTTTCCTTTTTTATCCGCAGCAGTAAAAATGACATATTTTGCAGAATCGCCATACTTGATTATTCCGGGCGATCAGCCCATGCGCTGAAGCGCGTTCAGCGCATAGGAAACGCCGTATAGCCAAGTGCGGTCGCAATTCAGCGCAGCCGTCAGGCGTGGTTGTAGTGCTGCCGCATATTTACATCCCCGGTTTCAACCCAGGTGGTGTTGTACGCGAACCGCTCCATTATAGATTCAGCGTAAGTAGTGCCTCCAAGCCGTTTGACCCAGTCTTCACGCTTGTACAGCGTACAAAAGATGGTGGATGTGCTGTCAAAGCGGCGCTCAGTCAGTTCAAAAAGAAATTCAATATCAGCCTTGGACAGATCCGAGATGAGCCATTCGTCAAGCACGAGTACTTTGAAAGCTGCATATTTGTTAAGGACTTTTCCTTTGCCGCCCGTAACCAATGATTTATCCCTGAATTCATCAAGCAGATCAGGCAGGCGGACATAGCGTGTCTTATACTGCTGACGGCATGCCTCCTTACCGATAGCACAGCCGAGGAAAGTCTTGCCTGAACTGGGATATCCCTGAAGCACGATGCTTCGACATTCTTCGACGAACCGGCATCCGGCCAGATCTTCTATAATGCCACGCTTAAGCGGTCGCCTGTCTGTATACAGGATGTCATGAATGTCCGCCTTGGGTATGCGAAACTTCGCACTCTTTATCAGACGATGGACCTTGTCGTTGTATTTTCTTTGATAAACTGCGTCTACCAGAAGCTGGAAGCGGTCGTCGAATGGCAGAGCCAGCGTCTGAGCTTCATACTGTTGCAGCTCGAATTCTTCTACAAACTCTCCAAGGTTAAGGAGTCTGAGCTTTCGCTTGCTCTCATCATTCAGCATAGGAATCACCGCCTCTCCTGTAATAATCACTGCCGCGGAGATAACCCATGGAAGTATCTTCGGATGGAGTTTCGTATTCCTTCTGCTCCTTGTAAACAACATCTTGATTCGCCGCCAAGATTGCTTTAAGGTGATGATAACGGGGCACCTTAATCCCTCTGCTGATGGCAAGCTCACAGGCACTTTCAAGACGGGCATCTGTATATGTGCTGCTGAGGCGAAGAACCGCAAGACATGGATTATAGCCCTGCTCTTTTATGCTAACGCTCCCAAAGAGCCGATCAATGACCTGCCGGGTTGATTTCCCGATGGAACTTGCCCAGTTCTTTATCCGCTCATCATCGAATTCGACGATGTTGCGAAATGACGGCGGCATATCTTCCTGATGTGTGGCATATTTATTCTGCATGTAATCAGGAAAGCGGTTATGAGTTGCAATCCGTTCTCCCTTGCAGTAGACCTCAACGAACCGGTCAGTAACCTTCAGATCCACCTTCTTACGCGCATACTGATATGGGCAGGAATACCGGTTTTTCTTGTAAACGACATGAAAGTCAAGATTGACGGTTCGACCATAGACCCACTCAGCAACCTCATATGGCACATCCGGAACCGGACGAAGGTACTCTTTTTCTTCCTGGAGCACCTCATAGCGGCTTCCTTCACGCTTTTGGAAAGGTTCATGATTAAAGCGGTACAGCTTGGTGGCAACATCCTTTTTCAGCTCTGCAAACGAGTAGTAAGTTTCATTGCGGCATCTGGCGATTATGGCTGTTGCGATCTTGCCCACCGTGCCTTCCACAGATGGTTTCTGCTTGGGCTTCTTGATCCCGGCGGGCATGATCGCGGTCAGATAGTGCGATCCAAGCGCTGCATAATCGTCTGTTAGAATGATTTCCCCCTCTTTCGGATGGGCAACAACGCCGGTTTTCAGGTTGTCACACACTGTCCGGATCGGAACGCCGCCAAAGTACTCATACATGCGGACATGGCACTGGATAAAGGTATTCATCTTCATGTTAAGGCATGGCTCAACATACGAGTATTGACTGTATGGGAGCGTGCCTACAAACAAATATACAGTGATCACTTCACCCGTGCTGGTGTCGACATAGTGCATAGTAGGGCCGGACCAGTCTACTTCTGCGCGTTCGCCCGGTTTGTGATCCAGATGGTTTGTGAGGCGGTTTGCAATAGTGAATTCCGCATAACCTTCGTTAAACTTTGTTTTTCCCATGGGGATCTTGCCTTCCCGCTCACAGCGGTCGACGTACTCCTCATGGAGCAACCTGAGCGTAACACCTACTTTCTTTAATTCCCGGTGTACATATTCGTAATCGGGATCACCGTACATGGTCTCACCTGCAAACTTTTCTGGATAGAAAAGGCGGTAGACCTCCTGCTCCTCAAGGCTGCTGATATCACTGTAGCTGATACCTTTCTCATCAGCGATATTAAAAACATCGCTGACTGAGTGCCTTGAGATGTGTCTTGCGGATGCGATCATACTTCGTGAAAGTCCCGCATCCCGAAGCTCCATGATGAGCTTCACATTGATTTTTCTGGCCATCGTGTGGCCTCCCTTCGTTAGATTTGGAGCATTGCTCCTTTAATGATTCTAACGAAAGTGGAACCAAACAAGCGAGGTCAATAGATGAGCTATCCTGCGGTCGGGCTGCGCTTAGATGCGGACTGTCATAAATGAGCTGAAGCGCGGTCAACCTGCGCTAAACTGCGACCAAG
>CAVIJY010000103.1:0-3107 GCA_963643215.1 Lachnospiraceae bacterium
ATCGCCAAATTCCTGTATCAGAACTGCGCCAGAAGAAAACGCAACAAGATCACGCTTCTGGACGGATTGCTTCTGCGATCCGCGAGAGAGCGCCTTTTGATCTACTATCTTGTGGAAAAGAACAAATATGATTCTCCGGCTGAAAACTTTATAGTTGAATCGCAGACATACACGCCCGATATCGAGAATTTTAAAAAGTCGATAGAGCGAAGCGGCTTTAATATCTTCGGACGGATGTTCATAGGCTCTATGCACTGGAGCTATCTGTCAAAGGCTGCGCAGGTTGCGATGGATTGCCGGGAAAAGCTGGCATTTATGGCAGCAAGCGGAATGTTCGCGCAAGGGGCAGGGGAACTTGACGGTCGCTTGAGACGCAGGGCAGCAGGTCTTCTGGATGAATATCCTAACAGCTATATCAATCTCATGCGCGATCATCAGATACTTGAAGTGAGTGAAGATGGTTTTAATATCATTCGGCTCAACGATGATGATCAAGATCATCATGAGGAAGAGAATCATGAAGAGCAGAATCATGAAGAACAGAATCCTGCTCCGAATCTGGATAGAATAGACGGCCTGAGTGAGATACACGACGATGCAAGCTCGAATCTGGGAGATCAAAGCGGAATGGATTTTGGCCGGGGATTGCCCGGTGGAGACAACTCTTTCGATAGCATCGACTTAGATCAGCTGGAGGATGGGGAGCATCCGGTCGGCACGGGAGAACAGGTACAGAATCAAGGGAACAGAGGAGAGCCGGTACAGCCTCCGGTCGGCACGGGAGAGCTGGTACAGAATCAAGGGAACAGAGGAGAGCCGGTACAGAATCCGGTCGGCAAAGGAGAACAGGTACAGAATCAGGAGGGCGCGGGAGAGCAGGCACCGGAGAATAAAGGCAGTGTTCTGAAAGAAGGACAGCTCAACAGTCTGGATCCGGGCTCTGAAAACTATATCAAGGGCGATATAGACAGACCAAATCCAAACGGCTTCGCGAACGGCATGGTAGTGGTAGAAGACGGCGAGCTTAATGATAGTAATAAGGTGGATAATGCGTCTGAAGGCGATTCCAGCTATTATGTATCAGAAAAGGGAGATGATGAGCCGGTGGATAAAGAGAAGGAAGCGCGCCTTGCAGAGCGCAGAAGGCTCGAGAATCTGAATCTTCATGCTCCGCTTAGTCCTGATAGCCAGGAGGATATTAAGATATTTAATGACGACTCATCCTATTTTAACAGCAAGGATCAGATAGAACTCGAGAACGATCTGGATGGGAAGGCAGTAGAAAACCTGGAATCATTTGTGTCAGACGGTATACAGCAGAAGGCCAAAGTTAAGGATGATCCCAATGAAAGCGTTCATGCAGAGATGCAGGTGGGCGGTGGCAATCCGGCTCCTGAAGAGGAACAGCCCGCAAAAATAAAGAATCAGCTTCCGAACGCTCCTGCACATGAGCAGCCGGTAGTTATTCCGAACGCTCCTGCACCCGAGCAGCCGGTAGTCATTCAGAATCAAATCCAGCCCGAAGCTGTGCAGAACCCTGAGCAGCCGGAAGCTGTCCGGAATCAAAACCGGTCAGTAATCGTTCGAAATTCTGAACAGCCGGAAGTTGCTCAGAACCCAAATCGCTCTGTAATCGTTCAAAACAGAAATCAGCCGGTTCCTGCACCTGCCCCAGCACCGGCGCAGGATGTTGATGAAGAAGGCGCACAGCAGCGGGCAAATGCACGCGAACGGTTGATTCTGAAGCGCAACGAAGCCTTTACCCTGGCTATGAATATAGGAAACGCGTATATAGCTATGTGGAAGAGCAAGGGAGCGCTGCCTGAGGAACAGATGCCCGTTGCTGACGCTCAGGAGCTCAAGGCCATGGCCATGTCCTATACAGTTGCTCTCAAAAGGCTGGTGGATGCTGACAAAGCGGTCATGAAGTCCGTACCGGATGCGCCGCAGCCGATGCAGGGGAATGTCCCGTATGTTCCGGGTAATGTGGGACAGGTTGTCAGAAAGAAGCTTACATCGGCAAGTACCGTAGCAGCCAGAAAAAATGAGAGAAGTGCCTCCGACATCATCAAATCGAAGAATGTAGCGTCTCTCGGGTATATAGCATCGACATCAGTCACTCTGGTCGATAAAGCCAGAAATATCGGAATGGTGATCAATCCGGATATGTGGTCCGGCTCCGGGAACTGGAATTGGGGCAATCCTGATTTCGGAAAGCATCTGTCAGAATCCATGGCAAATCAATGGGGATGGAGGCTAGACGGAGTATTCCCTCGCATAGAGGGAGGCGGAACCGGGGTCTTCACCACGATCGGAGCTATAGCGGCATTGGTCACATTTGCCTCCGGACTGACCAAGATGGGAGCAACCTTCAAGGGCGGAAGCGCCGGTGACAAGGCAAAGTATATCACCAGCCAGTTAGGCCTTCTGGTATCGGCGTCTAAGGATGCCATGCTGGATACAGTTGCGTGGAATACTGTATTTAACGGAGGCATATCTCCGCAGATTATCGCGAATCTGTCATCTGCCGCTGCTGTAGCAGGAGTGGTCGGAGGCGCCATAAACATAGCGCTGGGAGCAGCATCGATCCATACAGGAAGGACTGCAAAAAAGAGGCTGGACGATATCGGAGACTGGGTAGTACAGAATGTGCAAAGGGGGCGCAATCAGGGTGCATCGCCTGAGCAGCAGCGGGAGTCTGAGATCATAAATACGGCAAATGCCGCGGCCCGCAGAAAGGCAGATCATAATATACGGGCCGGGGCATCACAGACAGTCTCGGGTGCGCTGTTTATGATCGGAGGCATACTCAGTATGTCAGTGGCAGGAGCACCTCTGGGCGCTGCCATCATGCTGCTCGGAGGAGGACTGACGCTGGTAAATTCCATAGTCGGATATTCGAAGAGCAAACAGAGAAAGCGTGAAATGATAGATGATTATATCGGTATTAATACGCTTATAAGCGCCGTGAAGAGATATGATCCGAATGCCGCCGATCTGGAGGATAGCAAGCTTGCAGAATATATTCGCGAAGAGGCTATAGGGCTGATGGGCTTCACGAGCGAGAACGGATGCTTTGACTATATAGCCGGAAGATTGTCAAAGGC
>CAVIJY010000104.1:0-3035 GCA_963643215.1 Lachnospiraceae bacterium
CGTGGGAGATAGAGTTTTGACACTGTAACCAACATTAAGGATTTAAGGATATATTTCAGAAAATGTCAATCCCGATTCTTTGCCCGGCTGCATGCCTGAGAGAGAAAAACGGCACGCTGACGGAAGGCGTCGTTTTGTGCAGATTGCGTTGATTTACTCAACTTAGATTTGCCGAATCGTAATTGACTATTTTACGATTCGGCAATATACTGTACCCAACACCGATATGGAGGTGACGGACATGTTTATCGGAAGAAAACGCGAGCTGGCCATCCTGAATACTCTGTATGATTCCGGAAGATTCGAATTTGTGGTTATCTATGGGCGGCGTCGCGTGGGAAAGACATCGCTTATCAACCACTTCGTAGATGGCAAGCGTGCGATTTATTTTATGGGTGTTGAAAGCAACGCCAAGCAGAATCTGGAGAATCTGAGCTCCAGCATACTTGGGCTGATCAGCGGGATGGATAGTGCACAGACATCATTTGCCTCATTTCAGGCGGCGCTGGATACTGTGTTCAGGCTATCGCTTGATGAGCGAATCATATTGGTCATCGACGAGTATCCCTATGTTGCGAAAGCGTCCAAAAGCCTTGCATCCACATTGCAAATGCTGATTGATAAATACAAGGATCGATCCAAGCTGATGCTTGTCCTTTGCGGATCGTCCATGTCCTATATGGAAGATCATGTGCTGGCCTATAAGGCACCGCTGTACGGAAGGCGCACGGCGCAGATCAAGCTGGAACCATTCGACTTTGAAGAGGTTTGCAGATATTTTACGAACTATTCGCCGCTGGAGAAGGCGATGGCCTACGGAGTGATGGGAGGGACTCCGCAGTATCTGCTGCAGATGAACGACCGCCTCAGTATCGAGGATAATATAAAAAACACATATTTGAATCCCGCGTCAGCCCTGTTTGAGGAGCCGACAAATCTTTTAAAGCAGGAGGTTCGCGAGCCTGCAATGTACACAGCTATCATCACTGCAGTTGCAGCAGGAGCCTCGCGACTGTCGGAGATATCGAGCAAAATCGGGGAAAACACTAATGTTTGCACCACATATCTGAAAAATCTGGTTGCGCTGGGAATCGTACAGAAGGAAACTCCCTATGGCGAAAAAGCATCTAAAAAGTCGATTTATGACATCAGTGACAATATGTTTCGCTTTTGGTACCGTTTTGTTCCGGAGAATGCCTCGATGATCGCACGCGGAGCAGCGGATCTTGTTTATAAGCGCATAGAACCGCATCTGTCTGAGTATATGGGCAAGGTGTTTGAGGAAATCTGCAGGCAATACCTTTGGAGGCTGCTGCTTGCCGGTAAATCGCCGGTGGAATTCAAATCACTTGGACGCTGGTGGGGCAATGATCCTATCCACAGGTGTCAGGCGGAAATAGATATCATGGGTGAACAGGACAGAGACACCGCGATTTTTGCTGAGTGCAAATGGACGGCGGAAAAGGTTGATCTGGCCGTTCTGGAGACACTCGCGGCCCGCAGCAGTCTGTTCCCGTATATAAATAAGCACTTATTCCTTTTCTCCAAGACCGGTTTCACAAAAGCCTGTGCGGACAAAGCAAGAACGCTTGGCAATGTGTCGCTGGTCACATATGAGGAGATGGCTGATTAGCAGATTCTGCTGATTGGTGTGTGAGAAAAGACATCGATGCTTTTTTTTGTTTACCGGGTGTTATCGGTACGATATCCCCGGCTTCATGAAATACATCTGTGAATCGGTCAGAATACTGTAATAGATAAAACACTTCTGAAAATGTTGACGCAAAAACAGGTCGGCACAAACCGACCTGTTTTTGTTGAAGCGCATAAGCGCAGACGATGGGATTCGAACCCATGCGCCGGTTACCCGACGACCGCATTTCGAGTGCGGCTCGTTACGACCTCTTCGATACGTCTGCAATAGCCATACCCGTGTACTATACCATCTTCATGCCGAGTCCGCAACTGGTTTTGCGGGGGACGATGGCTGGATCTTGGCTGGATTGCGGGAAGACTGACCGCGGTGCCGCGGTCTCATGGCGCAATCATGCGGAACCGATTGCATACGCGAGCTGCACAGGCGAGCGCCGCCGCGCCTGTACCGTACTGATTTCATCCTGCGATTCGGATCCGCAAGAGAAGTCTAAGGAGCTAGTTCGCCGGGGATGTACCCTCCGGATCCTTGAACTGCATCGTATCAAACAGCATCGCGATAGCATCACTTATCTCAAGCGGAAGGGTCTCATCCGCATCGTCAAGATATGTCGCGCAGCTGATCTGCACGCTGCCGCTTCCGTATTCAAATACATAATACAGATAGTAGTCTGTTAGGCCGTCATCTGCGCTGCGTCTTATGGACAGTG
This sequence comes from Lachnospiraceae bacterium, assembly GCA_963643215.1. Classification (GTDB taxonomy): domain Bacteria; phylum Bacillota; class Clostridia; order Lachnospirales; family Lachnospiraceae; genus Darwinimomas. The sequence goes on from CAVIJY010000104.1 coordinate 2,364, forward strand.
TGCTGACGGGCTTGTCGTAGAATGAGATAGTGCCTGTGCTGTCGAGCTCATGCTCGCCGCTCATCAGTCTTATATCGTCGCGCAGCTCTTCGGCACCTGTATCCTTCAGATACTCGATTCTCACTGACGGCTCATGCTTTGCGTCGCCCATGTAGTATATGGTGACAGTGTCCGGCTCGGAGGTATCGTCGATCGTGAAATCATCCGAGTAATATGTGGCTGAGAACAGCTCGTTCTCATAAGTCGTCTGACCTGCATCCACAGTGAGCTTTCCGACAGTAACCATATCTGTGCGCAGCTCCTGAGGATCGCCGCTGCCCTGAGGCACGGCCGCGCTCACGGCTCCGTCGGGCGCTGACTCCACGAGAGCGGTCACATCCTCTGCGGATGTCTGTGACTCAGACTGAGCGGTTTCCGCCGGAACGGGGATGGTCTCCGCTATTTTATCCTTAGAGCCGCAGCCTGTGACAAGTGAGGAAAGAAGCAGCGCGGCTGTAAAAGCCGTGAAGGAAGCTCTCACGGAGCTGTGTCTGCGCCGGTTTTCTGATGCTGTACTGATGCTGATGCCGTCTGATTTTTTCATAGATTGTCCTCCAGATTCAAGCACCTGAACCTCCGGTTACTCGGATTGTTTCGTGCTTCGCACTCCCACAATCCGGTCTCAATTCGGAT
>CAVIJY010000105.1:0-1181 GCA_963643215.1 Lachnospiraceae bacterium
CTATGGGGGAGCCGCTTCCCGGGACACCGTGTATCACTGTGTCACCTTCAGTGCAGACTCTGCCATCCTTTACCTTAACCCGGCTTTTTATGATTCTTCCTGTGTTGGTATTGAATATCCGCACTACAGTTTCAGGCTCTGTCGCAGGCACCATGCCCTCATCGATAGCAAACGGCCCCACTGCCGAGGACATATTCCCGCAGTTTCCGCGGTTATCTACATAGTAGTTCTCCTCGTCAACCTGAAAAAAATCATAGTCTACATCCGCATCATCACCATCGTGAGCCGATATCACAGCTACCTTGTGAGTTGGAAAGTCCACGCCCATAGCGGACAATCCGGCCGCAGTTCTTCTGACTCCAAGTGCCTTGAAGAAAAGATCCGGCCACAGACGCTTATCCTCCGGAAGATTTTCCTTTCGAAAGAAAAGCGCCCGGCTCGTCCCTCCGCGCATATATGCGCATGGTATCTTATAATACATATGTTCTGTAGTCTCCAGTGCAGGGCGGTCCTGCGCAGACATGTACGACTCCGGCCTCAAAATCATAGATTTCGTTGGAAACCGTGATGCTTCTCATGAACAGCGGCTGTGTAGGAATCGGTGGATGACGGCAAAGCGACTGCGGATAATTCACATGATCCGCCATGCAGCATTTAATGTAATCAACATCTATCTCGCCATGCTTCTCCATCAGAAGCTCACGAAGCCTTGCGTCTCTCAGCGTCGTCTGAAGCGCGTGAATCTTCGGCTGTACTATAAAATGATTAGCATGCGTCACCACGCCCTGTACAGGCTCTATCATATCCACTCCGTTGGGATATACCTCAAAATCAATTGCCTGCTTCTCATTGTATCCGGCGATCATGATATTGCAGGATACAGCTCTCGGGAAGGATTGCATATATTCCTTCGCCTCCTGCAGCGTATGCATCTTCATGACCTGTCTTCTGGCAAATGTCGTCGGCACTCCGATATTCCACGAGTCATAGATTGACTGAAGATTGTTGCTTACGATTCCGATACCGTTTGAGTTGGCTCCGGAGCGAAGAACCTGTCCGGCCTCGGTCAGTCCGATGATTCTGGTTCCGTCCGGCTGTGTGATATGAAGAATCACGATATGATCCATGATGCCCACACGATAGTCCCAGTTCTTGATCAGGTACATCTTGCCGTCCTTGGC
>CAVIJY010000105.1:1191-2076 GCA_963643215.1 Lachnospiraceae bacterium
GAAGACCTGCTTGTAGTCGTTGATAGCATGCGCTATCTGCGTCTTTGCCTGACGACCGTAATCCTTGCCTATTTCAAAGTAATTCTCACCGGTTACCTTGATAAATGGATAGTGCAACATAAAAGCTCCTTTCTGATTTAAAGTTCAAACTCAATATACTTGTTTTTGCACGGCGGCCCCGAGCATATATATACCTTACTCTCGGCAAAATCCACGATCATTGACGCAACCGTGATACCGTCCGGGATATAGGTTCTCTCATCGCCTTCAAATGTCGGATGACTGCATATCGCCTTCGGCCAGTACTCATGATCCTTCATGCATTCCATGATATACGGCACATCTATATCCCCCCGGCGCTTTGCCAGAAGCTCCATCAGTCTCTTGTCCCGAACCTTAGCCCGTTTGGGAAATGCATCCGCGTCCGCATCAACCACAAAATGATTCGCATGTGTAAGTATCCCGCCCTGTGAGTAGATCTGATCCATCCTGTCCGGCTGTACCTCAAAATCAAGCGCCTGACCCTTTCTTCCCACCAGCATCACATTGTTGGATACACTTCTCGTAAATGTACGCACCCACTCTGCCGCCTCTTCAAAGCTCTTGCTTGCCAGAACCCGTCTGCGAAGAAATGTCATCGGGAGCCCCGCTCCATAGTGGTCGTGTATGGATGTAAGACCGTTATTGACGATAGCGACGCCGTATGAGTTTGCGCCCTCACGCGGCATCTGACCTGCCTCTGCCCATGCGATGATTGAACTGTCTTTTGTCTTTATCTTCAGCAGCACGATATGCGGAATGATGTCCTGGTGATAATCCCAGTTCTTCACAGCATAGGTTTTCCCATCGCGTGCGGCCTCCGGAAGAATCGCAGCCGTGGTACAC
>CAVIJY010000105.1:2086-3030 GCA_963643215.1 Lachnospiraceae bacterium
GTACACTCCTCCGGTTTGGGGAGCTTGCTTATCTCATAGCGGCAGTTGACAGCCATGATCTCTCCGAGCGTTTTCCCCGATCCGTCGGCTATTCCCCTAGCCTCCTCCAGTACCTCAGGCATGGCTCCCTCAATTATCGGAAGATAATCAAGTGCGTACTTCTGGGACTCCTCCCATGTGAAACCCTGCTTCGCAAAGGAACTCTTATAATACTCTATACATGTTTCTATTCTCTCTGCAGCCTGCCGCCCGTATTGAACGCCGCGCTCATACGGATCCTCGGCAGTGATCTCTATCACCGGGTACGGTGTGATAACTTCTGATTGCATCTAAGTCCTCTCCTATGTCATTGACCTCGCGGATCAACGAAATCATCATTGCTCATGCAGTCTGCATGCGACAAAATGTCCTTCAGATATCTCATTCAGCTTTATACCGTCCTCGCGGCAGCTTTCTGTCACATACGGACATCTGTCCGCAAAACGGCATCCCGGCTTCGGGTTGATCGGCGATGTAACCTCGCCCTTGATGATCTCCAGCTTTTTACGGTATTTGAGTGAAGGAATCGGTATCGCATTCAGCAGAGCTTTCGTATACGGATGCTGCGGATGCGCAAACAGCTCTGCCGTAGGAGCGAGCTCCACGCACTGCCCCAGATACATAACCGCTATGTTGTTGCTGATATGCTTGATAACGCTTAAATTGTGCGTGACAAACATATATGTAAGTCCCATATCATCCTGAAGATCCATCATCAGATTAAGGATCTGCGCCTGAATCGATACATCAAGAGCCGATACCGGCTCATCACATACTATAAATTCAGGTCTGACCGAAAGTGCTCTCGCTATTCCGATTCGCTGTCTTCTTCCTCCGTCCAGCTCATGCGGATAGGAATTGGTAAAACGCTCCGCAAGCCCTACGGTCTCCATCAGATGGTACAC
>CAVIJY010000106.1:0-2878 GCA_963643215.1 Lachnospiraceae bacterium
CAACATAAGGAATAAACCTCACCGGGTAATACCTGATGAGGTCCTCCACTGTTCGGATCCCTATTCCGGCAAAAAGCTGTCCGGTTTTGTCTCCGATTCCCTTTAAAGTTGTTACAGGTCTGTCATCTGTCATCATTCGACGGAGATCAGATAAAAGTATACCGGCTGTCCGCCCGGATTGAGCTCCACATCAACAGAGGAAAGAGCATCTGATATGCGCTTTGAAAGCGCCTGTGCCTCCTCGGGTTTTATATCCGCACCGTAATACAGACTGACAAGCTCCGTGGATTCATCGGTCAGCTTTGATATGGCCTCCATGATGGTATCATCTATGGATCTGCCGACAGCGGCTATCTTTCCGTCAGATATGGCCATGATATCATTCTCATGGATACAGAAGCCGTCTATGCTGGTATCTCTTACCGCGTATGTCACCTCGCAGGTCTTCACGCACCCTGCCGCCTCACTCATAGCATCTCGGTTCTCAGCAGCATCGAGGCTCTGGTCAAATGCTATCAGCGCCGTGATTCCCTGCGGTATGGTTGTAGTCGGAACCACATGCACATTTGCACCTTGCTGTATAGCGGCTGCCTGATTTGCCGCCAGCACGATATTCTTGTTGTTCGGGATGAGATATATATCATCCGCATCGATCTCATCTATGGCCTTCAGGAAATCCTCTGTCGACGGATTCATGGTCTGCCCGCCGGAGATCACCACATCTGCCCCCAGGCTGCGGAATATGTCTTCAAGGCCTTCTCCGACCGCTACTGTTACAAATCCGAATGCCTTGTGCTGCCTGTCCGTTCCATGCGCACTGCCATCTGTACGATCTGTGGTCTCCGCGCCGGAGCCGCTGCCGGCCGGATCCCGTCCGTCGTTCTTTTTGCGTGCTCCTGCCTCAGCTGCTTCGCTGTGAAGGTTCTCTATCTTTATATCCGTCAGTGCTCCGTATGCCATAAGCTCATGCAGCACCATACCGGGATCATCTGTGTATATGCGCACGCTTGCAGCATGCGTCCCGAGTCTGAAATCTGCCACCGCGCCCAGCGTCTCAAGCCTTTTCTTTATCACCGGCTCTTCCCCGCCTTTCGGCGATACAGTCACATCGGTCTGTACTGTATATCCGTATTGCTTTTTCAGACTTTCCTCGTCGATCCTTTTTGCGTCCCCGGATGACTCTTCCCTGCTCTGCGCCGCGCCTTCCTGCTCGGGATCATAGACAAAGCCCTCATCCAGCAGCCCTGCGAGAGCACCCTCCATCGCATACATAAGACCCTGTCCGCCGGAGTCGACTACCCCGGCCTCCTTGAGCACCGGCAGAAGCTCCGGTGTATGCTCCAGCGATGCCTGCCCGTCGGCTATGACCGCCTCCATAAAAAGCCTGATGTCATCTATCAGCACAGCGTTTTGCGCCGCAGACTCACTCATGCTTCTTGCCACAGTCAGGATAGTTCCTTCCTTCGGCTTCATCACAGCCTTGTACGCTGAATCTACTGCTCTGGAAAATGCGGATGCCAGCAGTATCGTATCTACAGACCGGTATTCTCTGAGCTCCTTGCAGAAGCCCCTCAGAAGCTGTGAAAGTATGACTCCCGAGTTGCCTCTGGCTCCGCGCAGTGTGCCGGATGATATGGCCTTGCACAGCGCCGTCATATCAGGCTCCTGCTCGAGCTTTGCGACCTCTCTGGCTGCAGAGTTGAGCGTCATGCTCATATTCGTGCCCGTATCTCCGTCAGGAACCGGAAATACATTCAGCTCATTGACATATTCCTTGTGACTGTTGAGCGCCGCAGTTCCTGCAAGAAATGCTCTCTTAAGGTCTGACGCGCCAAACTGCTTCATATCCAATGTGTATTCCTCCCGTTAGTCAATTACTCTGACGCCGTCGACGAACACATTGATCCTGTCGACATCCATGCCGGTAAATGTCTCGACCTTATATTTGACATTCTCACACAGGTTCTCGCATACAGCCATGATGCTCACCCCGTATGCCACGATGACATGAAAGTCAATCGTGATCCTGTTGTCCTGAATCGTGACAGTAACGCCCCTTCTGAGACTTTCCTTTTTCAGGATCCTGACAAGGCCGTCTGCCATGCTCTGGGCTGCCATACCTACTATACCGAAGCATTCTACCGCTTCACCGCCGGCATAGTCTGCGATGACATCGGCACTGATCTCCACATGCCCCATCTGATTCTCGTAGAAGCCTTTATCCATAATCAATATTCATCCTTTCAACCGTGACAGGCATATTCGATATGCGTTACACAAGGCTGGATTATACACTATTTCAATACAAATTGAAAGACAGCCGTTTTTACGGTACAATTGACGCCAACATCATGAGGAGGCAAAACATGGCAAATGATTTTAATTGCAGGATCGATCATTCCTGCATGATCGTAAGCGATATCGACTGGTATCTGAGATTCTTTCAGGAGGCCTGCGGCATGTCTGTATCAAAGAGCATCCCGGAGCAGGGCAAGTACTGGATGGCAGAGGGTATTCAGATAAACAAAGGCGAGGCAGGAGGCGTTCAGGGCGTTGATCATATCGGTCTCGGATGCACCGATCTGGAAGCCCAGCTTGACAGAATATATGCTTTCCCCGAGGTAAAGGCGCTCCCGCAGGGACGTCAGTGGGTGCTTCTTCCCGAAGGGCAGGTTCTTGAGATAGTTCTGCGCAAATGAATCCCGGTATCGTCTTATTTTCCTATTGCAAAAGCTTCGTGACTTTGATATATTATCTGTCGCTGGTCTTTTGAATGGGCCTGCTGTATAAAGGAGGTGTAAGCCATGGCAAAATGTGCAATATGCGAAAAGGGAGTCCACTTTGGTAATATGGTGAGCCATTCTCATAGACGTTCCAA
>CAVIJY010000107.1:0-2633 GCA_963643215.1 Lachnospiraceae bacterium
CTGGCAAATGCCGCCATCATGGTACGCGGTCCGCAATCATCGAATTCTACAGAGACCTCATAGTCACGAGTTCCCTTCTTTATCTCCCTGACCGTACCCGCACCGAACTTCGTGTGTTTCACCCTGTCGCCCACCTCATAGTCCGGCTTTACAAATGCCGCCTGCTTCATATCCCTGCCGAGAGATATCATACCGCTGCTGCCTGCTGCAAGCGATCCTGTCACTTCATGCGGCTTCGAGCTGCCATATGACTTCACGCCGCCATACACTGCTCCGAATCCGAATGCAGGTTTTTTCACGGGCGGATCGTCATCGGCGAAATAGCTGCTCTTTATGACGGATGCTCCGTAATTCTTCTCCAGCATATGCTTGTCCAGATATTTATCGGGTATCTCCTCGACAAATCGGGACGCCTTGGACCAGCGTGTCTCTCCGTTCACCATGCGGCTTCTGGCAAATGTCAGCACCAGATCATCCTGTGCTCTTGTGATCCCGACATAGCACAGCCTGCGCTCTTCCTCGAGTTCTTCTCTGTCGTCTGCATTTATGCTCATGCTGCTCGGAAAGAGTCCCTCTTCCATGCCCGTGATAAACACATGCGGGAATTCCAGACCCTTGGCCCCGTGCAGCGTCATCAATGTGATCCTAGGCTGGCTCTCATCCAGCTCGTCTATCTGCGCTACCAGCGCGACCTCCTCGAGAAACTCATTGATATCATCATACTCCGCTGCCTTTGATACCAGCTCTCCTATATTTTCAAGCCTGGCCTGGCATTCTACATCGCCCTCCTGTGCCAGCTCCTGCCTGTATCCCGTATCCTCCACCAGACTCTCGATCATGTCTGTAAGGCTCATGCCCTCTGCAAGCCTTTTTCTGTAGCCCTCTATGAGCCCGGCAAATGCAGCCACCTTCGCCGATGCCTTTCCCGCTCCGAGCGCCTTGTCTGCCTGCAAGCATGCATCAAAGAACGACATTCCGGACTCCCGGGCATATGAGGCGAGTCTTTCCGTCGTTGCCGCTCCTATCGAACGCTTCGGGACATTGATGATGCGCATGCAGGCCACATCATCTCTTCCGTTGGCAATGGTTTTCATATAGGCGAGTATGTCCTTTATCTCCTTGCGCTGATAGAAGTTGACTCCGCCTATCAGCTGATACGGCACGCCAAAGCTCACGCATCGCTCCTCAAGAAGTCTTGACTGGGCATTTGTTCTGTACAGCACCGCGTATTGCGAATAGTCCCCGTCCGTGCAGGCATTTTTTATCGCCCTTATCACCTCGTCGGCCTCGTCATACGCCGTGTCATACTGAAACAGGCCGACCTTGCTGCCCTCCTCACGGGCTGTCCACAGGGTCTTGTTCTTTCGACCCCTGTTGTGTCGTATGACCTCATTGGCGGCATTCAGGATGTTGCCGGTTGAGCGGTAGTTCTGCTCCAGCTTTATGACCCTTGCCCCCTTAAATGCCTGCTCGAAGCTGAGTATATTTCTTATATTGGCGCCGCGGAATCTGTATATGGACTGGTCGTCATCGCCTACCGCGCATATGTTGCGGTATCTGCCTGCGAGAAGCTCCACCAGTCTGAACTGAGCCGTATTGGTATCCTGATACTCGTCGACCATGATATACCGGAATCTCTCCTGATATGCCTCAAGCACCTCCGGGCAGCTTTCGAGCAGCTCTATGGTCTTCACTATCAGATCATCAAAGTCCAGAGCATTGTTCCTGTAAAGCTCCCTTTGATACTCCGCGTATACCTTTGCTATCTGCCTGTCGTAGTAATCATATGTGCTCTTTTCGTATTCCTCCGGCGTGATCAGCTCATCCTTGCAGGACGATATCACCTTCAATATCATCCGCTCCTTGAACTTCTTGGCGTCCATTCCGAGCCGCTTTACGATGTTCTTTACTACGGTTTTCTGATCGTCGGTGTCATATATGGTAAAGCTTTTGTCATATCCGATCCGGTCTATATACCTTCTCAGCATCCTGACGCAGCTTGAGTGAAATGTCGCAACCCACACATCCTGCGCACCAGCTCCCGCGATCCGGTCCACTCTCTCCCGCATCTCACCTGCTGCCTTGTTCGTAAATGTGATCGCCATGATGGAATACGGCGATACTCCCTTATCCTTTATGAGATGCGCGATGCGGTATGTAAGCACTCTGGTCTTGCCCGAACCGGCTCCCGCCAGTATCAGAAGAGGCCCTTCCGTGCAAAGCACCGCCTCCTGCTGCTCTTTGTTCAGCAAATCCGTCACCTGATCACCTCTGCTTCGTGTTGTTTTTAGCCTTCGTGCGGTCGATGACCGTTCTGTATCCGTTGGCGCCGTAGTTAAGCGCTCTGTTTACCCTGCTGATGGTTGTGGTTGACGCGCTTGTCTCTCTGGCGATATCCGAATATGTCATCTCCTTATCCAGCATTTTCGCCACCTGATAGCGCTGAGTCATGGATATCAGCTCATTTATCGTGCAGAGATCCTGCAGAAATGCCTCGCATTCCTTTGGATTTTCCAGAGAAAGTATGGCTTCATACAGCTCCATTGCGTCCTGATCGTTGAATCGTTCCTTCATGATGATCTCCATTCCCGCAGCCCTGCGCCGGCGCAAACAATGATGAATATACTGCTTTG
>CAVIJY010000108.1:0-2602 GCA_963643215.1 Lachnospiraceae bacterium
GCGACAGCGACCGACCAAAGCTGTCCGTTATACTCCCGGTGTACAATGTCGAGGAATATTTGAAGGAATGTCTGGACAGCGTGCTGTGTCAGACCCTGAAGGACATCGAGATCATCTGCGTTGACGATGGTTCTACAGACAGTTCCAGAAAAATACTACAGAAATATGCCGAAAAGGATAAGCGGATCCGGCTGATTCTTAAGGATCACAACGAAGGCTTGCTTCTTGCGCGAAAGGCAGGAGCCATGTGCGCTTGCGCTGAGTATCTGATCTTTGTGGATTCGGACGACTACATCAGCAGGAACGCCTGCGAGCAGATGGTCTCTCTGACAGAGCGCTATCGACCAGATGTCATACAGGTCACGGCTGATGTAGCGGCTGTTGAAGAGAAAACAGACAAATCAAAGGTGGAGTGGCTGCGCACCGCCTTAAGGCCGGTACCGACAGAATTGCAGGGCGAACAGATACTGGATGACTTTTTCATCAAGCGTCGGCATGTTACTTCTCTGTGGGGGAAAGCCTTCAGGACGGAGCTGTGTCAACGCGCATATGCCAAGGCAGACTGTGACTGCTATGTGGGTGAGGATATCTTCTTCTTCTTCTTCTTCGCTGTTTGGAGTCACAGCTTCACGGCTGTTTGCACCGAACCGCTTTACTTCTACCGCTACGGTACGGGTATCAGCAATGACGAGAAGATGCAGCTGTCAAAGTTTGAAGTCTACTGCAGGATGGCAGAGCTGCCGGAATTGGCTCGCAGATTTATTGCTCAAGAGCATTGCATTGACCGCTGCGCGCGCTATTGTGATGCCATGGCAGACCGTATGATGACGGACTGCTGCCGTATCTATAAGAACAGACTGAATGAGGAGGATCGGCCTGCAGGAGGAGAGATGCTTCTGCGATATTGGCGTGATGACAGCGTGGCAGAGCAGGTGATAGCACGGGAGCTGGGAGTCTCACTTGAAGAGTTTGAAAGGACAACCCGTCCCGTACCGGTTTACACAAAAACCGGTACAGCATATGCCAAGGCAGACGATGCGCCGAAGGTTTCGGTGATTATTCCTGTTTACAACACCGAGCAGTACCTGCCTGAGTGCCTGGACAGCATCCTGGGACAGACACTGCGGGAGATACAGGTTATCTGTGTAAACGACGGTTCGTTTGACAACAGCTTGAAAATACTCGAGGAATATGCTGACAGGGACGACCGTATCACAATCATCAGCCAGAGAAATGCAGGACAGTCAGCGGCAAGAAATGCGGCACTTGATGCTGCTGCCGGCAGATATGTCTATATGCTGGACAGCGATGATTATCTGGATGCAGATGCATTACAGGAGCTGTATGTCCGCTGTGAAAAGGACGACCTTGATGTGCTCATGTTTGATGCACAGTGCGTCTATGACGATGCAGCGCTGAAAGCTGCCTTTGCGCCATCGTATAGCCGAAAAGAGTATGCGGGAGTTTATACCGGTGCGGATCTTATGTCACAGATGCGTGACGACCACCAGTATGTATGTACTGTCTGGATTGCCATATACCGTCGTGACCTTCTGGAGCGAAATCATATCGCCTTCCTGGATGGCATCATTCACGAGGATGAGCTGTTTTCCTTTTATGTCATGATGAATGCGCAGCGGGTCGCCCATGTCGGCAAAGAATACTATCACAGGCGTATAAGGCTGGACAGCACAATGACAAAGCCCAAAACCTTTAAAAATGTGTTCGGCTATTTTTCATGCATGGAACAAATGCTATGCTACGGGCTGTCGCAGGACTGGCCGGAATCGAAGCAAAAGGCAATCTGGAGATCCTTTAGTGCGATGCTGGGCTCGACAAAGAACATCTATGGGAAACTTAGCAGTGGCGAGAAACAGAAAGCAGCATCCCTGGATCCGCTGTCCCGCCTGCTGTTCGATAAACTGGTTCTGGGCAATGGCGGCACCGCGGGTCCTTCTGTATCCAATGAAGCGGCTCTCATCCGTTCTTCTGTGTCCTACCGCATAGGCCGATCAATCACCTTCATTCCCCGCAAAATACGGGGGGGTGGAGAGGCTATCGCGAGCATGGCCTGCGGCACACATGGAACCGTCTGCTATTTCACCTCCGCATCAAGAAGTGATCGTCCGCAGCCGGTGTTGAAGCATAGAAGCACAAGGAAAAGAGCAGAAGAAATAATCACCGGCGGGAGGAAACTATGAACCAGCAACCTAAAGTATCTGTTATCATGCCGTCACTGAATGTGGCACCCTATATACGAGAATGTATCGGGAGTGTCACGGGTCAGACACTCAGGGACATTGAAATCATATGCATTGACGCCGGTTCGACAGACGGCACACTGGAGGTGCTTCAGGAATATGCCTCCGTGGATGAGCGCATCAAGCTGCTGCATTCCGAGATAAAAAGCTATGGCTACCAGATCAATATGGGTATAGATGCCGCCGCTGGGGAATACATCGGCATCGTTGAAACGGATGACTATATCATCCCGGAGATGTATGAGGAACTCTATGCACTGGCGAAGGAAAAGGATGTTGACATCTGCAAAGGGGATTTTTGCCGCTTTTACGGAGACGGAGAAGAACGCCGCTTTGAATAC
>CAVIJY010000109.1:0-2569 GCA_963643215.1 Lachnospiraceae bacterium
TCTCCTTCAGCTCTGCGCAGCATGAGCCTGCGTTTATGAGAGCGTGAACCTTCTCGATGATTTCCGGTTTTGTCATGGTGGTTCTCCTCCTTGTATAATGTTTGCAAAATCAGTATAACACATATGTACGGTTTCAGTGCCCCAACCTGTTCTCATGTGATATGCCTGCATGTCAACAGGAGCGCGGCCGCGTATATCTACGGAATAAAGAGAGGAATATTCACATATGAGCATGCATAGATCTGGAAGATTCTGGATAAAGACGGCAGGGCTGATGAGCGCAGCCCTCATGATGACAGCGTGTCTGGCCAAGGCGGAGCCGATTCAGGCCGGGAGCCGGGACGCGCACACGGGTCCGGGAGTCGCGGCATCGGAGACTGCGGCATCGGAGGCTGCAAAGGCATCGGACGCGGGCGGCTTTGATGCGGCGGAGAGCTCGCAGGACGCGGTTCTGGTAGTCACGGACGAGACGGAAGCTTCGGAGAATGTCACAAAGGATGGATCGCAGCCGGGAGAATATGCGGGCTCGGCATCACAGACTGAAACGCAGAGTACAGGCGAGGCGCAGAGCACAAGCGAAGCACAAAGCGCAGGAGAAACGCAGAGCACAACAGAGCCGCAAAGCACAGGTGAGTCACAGAAGCTGCAGAGCAAGAACGGATATGAGGATCAGAGCCGCATAGGGCTTGACGCAAACTGGGAATATGCCGGATATTCCGAGATCCACTCGGGCGCAGCTACGATGTATCTCGCGCCGAAGAACAGGAAGAACAGGATCATAGGCGTCAATGCCGGACACGGAACCAAGGGAGGTACATCGGTAAAGACATGGTGCCATCCCGACTATACAGCCAAGGTGACCGGAGGAACGACAGCGGCAGGCGCCACAAAGGCGGTAGCAGTATCTACAGGTATGACATTTTCGGACGGAACCCCGGAGAGCAGTGTGACTCTGAAGGAGGCTCAGATGCTCAAGGAGCTGCTGCTTGATGCAGGCTATGATGTGCTCATGATTCGGGATACGGACGATGTACAGCTGGACAATATAGCCCGGACAGTCATATGCAACAATGTGGCGGACTGTCATATCGCCATCCACTGGGACGGAGACGGGCTGAGCTATGACAAGGGATGCTTTTACATGTCTGTGCCGGATGCGCTTAAGTCCATGACTCCGGTAGCTGACACATGGAAGTCAAGCGAATATCTTGGAGAGTGTCTCATCGCGGGACTTAAAGGTCAGGGCTGCAAGATCATGAGCAGCGGAAGCATGGACATGGATCTGACTCAGACATCATTCAGCACGGTCGCATCCGTCGATATCGAGCTGGGCAACCAAAGCTCGGATCACAGCGACGGTGCGCTGGCTTTGCTTGCCCAGGGTCTGCTCGAAGGCATAAATGAGTATTTTGCGGACTGATCCGGCCTACATCTCGTGTCTGGTTCCGGATATGTGCAGCGCGTCGCGCTCCGTCAGATGATCCCTGTCCTTGACATAGCTGTCCGCCTGTACAGGCTTGAGAGTCGTGAGATCATAGGGGGTTTCCTGATATACGAAGTTCAGCCAGTTGGTATATGTGCAGTTGGAGGTTGAACGCCAGCTGAGCACGGGCTCTCTGGTCGGATCATCATCAGGATAGTAGTTGACCGGGATATCCGGCTCGATCCCCTTGGCCAGATCGCGCTTATATTCCTTGTCCAGAGCGTATTTATCATACTCCGAGTGTCCGGTGATGAATATCTGACGGGATGAATAGGCGAGAATCATATATATGCCGCCGTCCTCGGGCTTTACGGATTCGGCGACCACATACAGCTCGGGATTTCTTGCAACGGCCTCCTCATCAATTCCTGTATATCTTGAGACGGGCACATTGAAGTAATCATCCATGCCGCGCATGATGATCTTCTTGCGGTGCAGCACCTTCTGACGGTATACGCCGGAGAGCTTTTTGTCCAGAAGCACCTTTCTGATGCCGAAGTGGTAGTACAGACCTGCCTGCGCACCCCAGCATATATGAAATGTGGAAAATACATGCGTCTTTGACCATTCCATGATGCGGCAGAGCTCATCCCAGTACTCAACCTCCTCAAAGGGAAGCTTTTCGACCGGAGCGCCCGTGATGATCAGACCGTCGAAGTATTCGCCCTGTATATCATCCAGTGTCACATAGAACTTGTTCAGATGGGATGCGTCGGTATGCTTTGATTCATGAGAAGCCACCTTGACCAGCGTTATCTCTGTCTGTATCGAGAAGTTGGAGAGCACCCGAAGGATATCAAGCTCGGTATCCTCCTTCAGCGGCATCAGATTCAATATGGCGATGCGCAGGGGACGGATCTCCTGAGACTGCGCTCTGTCCTCGTCCATGACGAAGATATTTTCACTTTCCAATATATGCTTGGCCGGAAGATCATTTTGAACCTTGATGGGCATATGGCACCTCCTGATATGTTCTGAGCCCGCATGCGCCTGAGTATCACGCATCAGAGACGAGTCCGCCTCATTATACATTATTTGAATGCACTGTCAAAACTCATTCTTCAGCTTGACAGCGGATATCCGCGA
>CAVIJY010000110.1:0-2552 GCA_963643215.1 Lachnospiraceae bacterium
ATCCTCGTAGCGCATCTCAATGCTTTCCTTGCTGTCACCCGTGGAGGCGACAAAGATGAGATATTCCGCCGCTGATGAGCGAGCGATGCTGACCTCATGCTTCTCTTTTTTCACATTTACACCTCCTGCCCGTCGACAGACAGGACGATTTCCGCGATGATCTTCGCAATCTCTCCGCGCAGTGCTGTTCCGGCGGTTCATTCTCTCATATCAAGAAAAAACACGGGCAGCATTCTGCCGCCCGTGTGTATCGTATTTATTTGATTATTCTCACTCTGCACATGCCGTCTATAGCCTTCATCTTCAGGATATATTCCTCCGACAGGACCGAGTCGAGATCTATCAGAGAGTATGCCCAGCTTCCCCGGCTCTTGTTGTACAGATTGGCGATATTGGCATTGGCCTCTGACAGGATCGTCGTCAGCTGCCCCAGCATTCCCGGAACATTGCTGTGCAGGCATGCTATACGGGATACTGTCTTGCACACTCCCGCGTCCAAATCCGGGAAGTTTACGGAATGCGTGATGTTGCCGTTGTCCAGATAGTCCTGAAGCTCCTTGACCGCCATGATCGCACAATTGTCCTCTGCCTCCTCTGTGGATGCCGCTATATGAGGCGTAACTATCGTATTCTTCATATTGGCTGTCCGCGGATTCGGGAAATCAACGACATAGCGTGCAACCTTGCCGCTTTCAAGCGCCTCGGATATCGCCTCCTCATCTACCAGCAGATCCCGTGCGTAGTTAAGAATGCGTACTCCGTCCTTCATCTTCGCTATAGCCTGAGAGTTTATCATTCCGTTTGTCGACGGCATCGAAGGCACATGAATCGTGATATAGTCGCAATTGGTATAGATCTCGTTTACATCCGTGATATGCATCACCTTCTCATTCAGTCGCCATGCTGATCCTACCGATATGTACGGATCATATCCGTATACCTCCATGCCCAGTTCCACTGCAACATTGGCCACCAGCACGCCTATGGCTCCCAGACCTATGACGCCCAGCTTTTTGCCCAGCACCTCGCATCCGGCGAACTGCTTCTTGGCTTTCTCTGCCGAGGCTGCGATATCAGCATCCTGCGCGTGCTCTCTGACCCATTCCACGCCCCCGATTATATCCCTGCTTGAAAACATGAGTCCTGCGATGACCAGCTCCTTTACCGCATTGGCATTGGCTCCCGGTGTGTTAAAGACAACTATGCCCTTTCTGGCGCATTTCTCCAGCGGGATATTGTTCACTCCTGCTCCGGCTCTCGCTATAGCCCTGAGGCATTCCGGAAATTCCGT
Organism: Lachnospiraceae bacterium; assembly: GCA_963643215.1. Taxonomy (GTDB): domain Bacteria; phylum Bacillota; class Clostridia; order Lachnospirales; family Lachnospiraceae; genus Darwinimomas. Next base: position 1,292 of record CAVIJY010000110.1, read on the forward strand.
GTCATGCATCACCGCGCTCCTGACCAGAACTCCGTGCGCCTCATTTATATCCTCGGTAAATGTATATCCTTCGCGAAATCCGTCCGTACCGATCTTTGCAATATTGTTCAGCTTCAGAATCTTTCTGTATTCCTTCATCCGTTGTCCCTCTCAAATTCCTTCATAAACTCTACAAGTCTCTCCACGCCTGCCTTGGGCATCGCGTTGTATATGCTGGCTCTCATGCCGCCCACGCTTCTGTGTCCTGCCAGATTTTCCAGCCCCGCGGCCTGTGCCTGAGCTATAAACTTTCTGTCAAGCTCCGCATCTCCCGTGACAAACGGGACATTCATGATCGATCGATCCTGCCTGCGAACTGTTCCCCTGAACATATCGCTGGAGTCAAGATAATCATAGAGTATCTTCGCCTTCTCCTCATTCATCTCCTTCATCGCCGCAAGTCCGCCCTGCTGTCTGATCCATTTGAAGGTCTTCCCGCAGATATATATGTTGAATGTAGGCGGTGTGTTGTACATGGAGCCGGAGTCCGTATATGTCTTGTAGCGAAGCATGGTGGGGGTTCCGGGCAGATACTGATCGTCTATCAGATCCTCTCTCACTATGGCAATGGCCATTCCGGCTGGGCCAATGTTCTTCTGAACTCCGCCCCACATGATACCGTATTTTGTGATGTCTGCGGGCTCCGAAAGAAACATGGATGAGACATCCGCTACCAGCGGCTTGCCCTTTGTGTCCGGAAGCTCATGATATACCGTGCCGTATATGGTGTTGTTCTGGCAGATATATACATAATCGGCGTCATCGTCTATCGGAAGATCTGAGCAGTCGGGAATATATGTAAAGTTCTCGTCCTCGCTGCTGGCGACCACATTGACCCTGCCGTACTGTCTGGCCTCTGATATGGCCTTCTTCGTCCAGTTGCCGGTATTTATATAGTCGGCAACCTTATTCTTCATAAGGTTCATCGGAACCATGGCAAACTGAACATGGCCTCCGCCCTGTATGAAAAGTACCTTGTAATTGTCGGGAATATTGAGAAGATCTCTCAGATCCGCCTCTGTCTCGTCCTGGATTCTCTGATAAGCCTTTGATCGGTGGCTCATCTCCATAACACTCGTGCCGGTGCCTCTGTAGTCCAGCATCTCCTCGGCGGCCTCTTTCAGTACCTCTACCGGAAGCATCGCAGGACCAGCGCTGAAGTTAAAAACTCTGCTCATGACTGATTCTCCTTTCACTCTCAGGCTCACTTGCCTCAACTTAA
>CAVIJY010000111.1:0-2517 GCA_963643215.1 Lachnospiraceae bacterium
TGTTATCCATCGCAACTGGAATGATGTCACACACTATGAGCTGACGACAAACGAAACGCGAAAAGCACAGTGAAAAATCGCCGGATTTCCTTATGATGCTGTCATATGCACTTGCGGCGGAGCATCTCCGATTGTCCGGCTGACAATCAGAGATCATGATGTTGCCAGCGCAGCAGAAAAGGCCGACCACTGAAATCACTTCAATGGTCGACCTTATGCTTTTTTCAGTATACCATCCCTGCTAAACCATGCCGAACAGAACACTTGCAACAATCAGCATTATAGCTCCACCTATACGCGAGGATATCTGTGCAAATGACATCAGCTCCATCCTGTGAGCCGCTCCCAGTATCTGCACATCTCCGGAGCCGCCTCCTCCGGCCATATCGAGACCGGCCGTGATGGCGATCTCGACGGGATAGAACTTAAACAGGCTTCCCACAAGCACTGCGCCTACCATAGACCCGAGTACACATGCCACAATCATCACCATATTGGCAAGCGTGAATGCCTGCGCGTACTCCATAAGGTTCGTTCCGATACCGACTGAGACCATAAGCGGCAGTGACATATATTTGGTGAAAAACTGCTGCATTCCTCTCGCACCAGCTCTTACCTCCATCGGCACCAGACCGAGACCGTTGGCGATAGCTACAAATATAACCATGAACGCAAACTTGTGAATACTGAAGCCCAGATTCAGATGATTGTTGACTATGGATATATGATTTGCATAGAAATCCGCCAGACAGAACATAAACAGTGCCAGAGCCATGCCGGATGCGTATTCTGCGGGGCCTACCTTCGCATCCTTTATATCATCCGCTCCCTTCATATCCTGCCCCTTCATCATGACGCCATTGCCCGTGAGTGAAGGGTATTTATTTCCAAGTCTGTCAAGCAGAGCCGCGGACAAAACAGACACCATGTTTCCAAGCGACATGACTGCATATGCCGGCGCATACCACTGCTGCGGATCATTGCCGGTTACCTCTCCCCACATCTTGCTCATAGGGATGCAGCCCGCGCCGTTTCCTCCTCCCATGATAGGAAGCATGATGTTCAGCTGAGCCAGAAGGGGCGACTCACCAAAGAGCATCGCCGCAAGCGCAGTAAACAACGCCGATACAACTACGCCTCCCAGTATAGCTGGGATAAATCCCGCAAATGCACGGATCAAAAGCTTTCTGTCGATCGAGAGAATAGCTCCCGTCACCAGCGTCATGATATAAAGATCAAGAAAGCCTACGGAGTTGTTGAAATTGTTGATGAGCTGTACTGTCGTATCCGGAACTATGTGAAATGTTGCAAGGGCTCCTGCGCCTATACATGCAAGGAACATACCTCCGCCCAGCCAGTCATTCCAGATAGGTATTCTGTCTCCGACCCAGCCTATGGCAAATCCGATAAACATGCAGAATCCCAGAGCTCCGACAAAATTTGTAAGCAGCGCTCCTCTCATACCTATGATCAGCAGTGCTCCTGCCATGAGCAGAAAGAACGGCATCGAAAAGCCCAAAACCTTCGTTTCCTTAAATTTTTCAAAAGACATATGCACACCCTCTAAAGTCGGCATCGCCTACCGCGATCGCCCTCAAGCATTTTCCATCCTCTTAAATGTTTCAATCCGCTGAATATAACTGTCAGTTCCCTTTCCGTTCACGAGCCTGTTCACGAACTGACCCGCGACTATCATCTTGTCAAGGTCTATTCCCGTCTCCACTCCCATGGCGTGGAACATATACAGAAGATCCTCTGTCGCTACATTGCCGGTAGCTCCTTTTATATACGGACATCCGCCGAGGCCTGCCAGTGACGAGTCGAATTTTCTGACTCCCGCCCTGAATGCGGCGTCCACACCGGCAAGACCCATGCCGTAGGTGTTGTGCATATGAAGCATCCAGCTCACCTCCGGAAATATCTCTCTAAGCTGCATGATTCTCTCATAAATGAGATTCGGGTCACCCATGCCCGCTGCGTCCGAAAGTGATATTTCTCTTATTCCGATGTCGCAGAACGAGCTGATGATTTCCTCAAGCACATCCATCTCTATGATGCCCTCTCCCGGAAATGGTGATCTGAACGGAAGCGATATGGAACCCGCCATGGTCATGCCTGTATCAGCCGCAACCCTTGCGATGCCCTTGAATCCCTCCAGAGCCTCCTTTGTGCTCATCCCGGTACCGCTGCGATGGTGCTGATTGCTGGCGGAGATGTTGATCTTTATCTTGTGACAGCCGCATTCTGCCGCCTCTGCTGCTCCGTCCGGATCAAATACAAGCGCCCTGTATACGATCCCCGGATGCCTCTTCATCTGCTTGAACACCTCACCGGTATTCCTCATCTTCTTCATGCTCTCGTACTTGGAAAATGCACCGACCTCGATCTGCTGCACTCCTGCATCCGCCATCATTTCCAGAAGCGTAAGCTTGTCCTCCACGCTGATAACCTTGTCAGTGCTCTGAAATCCGTCGCGGGTTACATCCTCGCAAATAAAAACCCTTTCTGCCATAAGAT
>CAVIJY010000112.1:0-2444 GCA_963643215.1 Lachnospiraceae bacterium
TCTATGGCGTATTTAGTAAAAGCGGTTTTACGCAGCGTATGCTGGATATTGCAAAGGAAAACTCAGAGATATTTCTGGTCAACGAGGATTGCTTGGTTTAGAGCTGTTTTGCACATTTTTGAAAAAAGGTGCGAAAAAAGGTGCGAAAAAAGTGCGAAACAAGACGAAATCGATCAGCGTATGCTGGATATTGCAAAGGAAAACACTATAGTGTTGAATTTTCGTAACCAGTTTCAAATTCGACGTTAGGGGGGTAATAATTATTATTTATATAAAATATACCCCCTTAACTTGACCTTTCAGAAAAATTGGCATATCATAACATCGCTTTAGCGTGGTAACATAGCGACGCGATCAAAAACAAGCAATGAAAAAACAGAGGAGAAGAAGTATTATGAAAAAGAAAATATTGGCGGCAGCTGTAGCCGCAGCGGCGGCACTGAGCCTTGCGGCATGCGGATCGACATCTACATCGACATCTACGCAGGCAGCCGGCACAGCGGCAGCGGAGCAGACATCGGCAGATACCCCGGCTACGGAGGCAGAGACAGATACAGCGGCCGCGATAGACGGGACTGCGGGAGAGACACAGGCGCTCGGTGTACAGATCACGGATGCGCAGGAGAGCGACCTCGCATATGTGCAGAGCAAGGGCAAGCTCGTCGTAGGCATCACCGAGTTCGAGCCTATGGACTATAAAGACGCGGACGGAAGCTGGATAGGCTTTGACGCTGATATGGCGACAGCATTTGCGGAGAGTATCGGAGTAGAGGCAGAGTTTGTCGAGATAGACTGGGACAATAAGATACTGGAGCTCGACGGCAAGACCATCGACTGTGTATGGAACGGTATGACGCTCACGGATGAGGTAAAAAGCGCCATGAGCACTTCAAAGGCATATTGCAACAATGCACAGGTAGTCATCGTCAAGGCGGCAGATGCGGACAAGTATCAGGATGCGGACAGCCTGAAGGAGCTTTCCTTTGCGGTCGAGGCGGGAAGCGCCGGAGAGGCTGAGGTCAGCGCCCTGGGACTTAACTACACACCTGTCAAGGCACAGTCAGATGCGTTGATGGAGGTGGCGGCAGGCACATCGGATGCGGCGGTCATCGACTCGCTGATGGCTGCAGCCATGGTGGGCGAGGGTACGGGATATGCCGATCTGACATATACCGTCGGACTTAACTCCGAGGAGTACGGCGTAGGCTTCAGGAAGGGCTCGGATCTCACACAGGCACTGGATGATTTCTTCAAGAGCAGCTATGATGACGGCTCCATGCTCACATGCGCGGAGAAATACGGCGTGCAGGCCGCCATCGTAGAGCAATAAACATATACTGTGATATATTCATATGCCGGGTGGGAGATCTGAACATCTCCTGTCCGGCTGTGATCATGAGAATGAGGAATCCCGGATGGAACTGATATTTGAACAGATGCCGATAGTCATAGCGGCGCTCAATGCCGGATTTATACAGACGCTCAGGCTTTTCTTCGTGACGCTCATCGGATCGATTCCGCTGGGGCTGATTATATGCTTCGGCACGATGTCGCGCTTCGCACCGCTGAGCTGGCTGAGCAAGCTGGTTGTCTGGGTCATCAGAGGTACGCCGCTGATGATTCAGCTTCTTATCATATATTATTTTCCCGGACTGGTGCTGGGCAAGCCCATCTGGGGCGGAGGCGAGAGCGGAAGATTTATGGCTGCGGCGGTTTCGTTCATCTTCAACTATGCCTGCTATTTCTCTGAGATATACAGGGGTGGCATACAGAGCGTGCCCATAGGCCAGGAGGAGGCGGGACTGGTGCTCGGCATGACCAGACGGCAGATATTTTTCCGGATAAAGCTCCTCCAGATGATAAAGCGTATCGTACCGCCCATGTCCAACGAGATCATCACTCTGGTCAAGGACACATCGCTGGCGCGCATCATAGCGCTGCAGGAGATCATATGGGCGGGGCAGGCCTTCATGAAGGGCTCGCAGGGCATATCGGGTGCGATATGGCCGCTGTTTTTTACTGCATTTTACTATCTGATATTCAGCGGGCTGCTGACGGTGCTGCTTGGCAGGCTGGAAAAGAAGCTCGACTACTTCAGGTGATCGGAGGGAGAGGATGCCTATACTGGAACTGCGCCATCTGCGCAAATTCTTCGGAGATACAGAGGTGCTCAAGGACATCAGCCTGACGATGGAAAAGGGTCAGACACTTACGATGATAGGATCATCCGGAAGCGGCAAGACGACGCTGCTGCGATGCCTGAACTTCCTTGAGACACCCGACAGCGGTCAGCTGATAGTATGCGGAGAGGATCTGCTGGACGGTGTCATAGGAGCGCAGCCCGACGAAAGGGAGCTGCGCAGAAGAAGACTGCATTTCGGACTTGTATTTCAGTCATTTAACCTGTTTCCGCAGTATACGGCGCTGCAAAATGTCATGCTGGC
>CAVIJY010000113.1:0-2433 GCA_963643215.1 Lachnospiraceae bacterium
TAATCCGCCGCAGCGGCAGCGATATCTGCGCAAACTGCCCGCCGTCGAAGAAAACATGTTCTACAGGCAGCTCCGTATTTGCAAGAAAAGCAATGGTGCAGATTGCCAGCTGAAACGGCCACCTGTGCCCAATTAAGCGGCCAGCGCGGGACATAATCGAAGGCCAGCACGCGCCAGATTAAGCGGCCGGATTTTCCAAATATAATAGGGATATCTCTTCTAACGAAGAGAAATATTATATTTGGAGGTTAAGATATGGATTACAAAAAGGTGCTAAGGCTTCACTATGTGAACCATCTTAGCAGTCGCGACATTGCTGAAAGCAGCAGCTGCGGCAAGACAACAGTGAACGAGTTTTTGAAGCGGTTCAGAGAATGCGGGGAGCTCTCATATCCTCTGCCTGAGGATGTCACCAACGAGTACATCGAAAGCCTGCTGTATAGAAAGCCCGGGGTGTCGGACAATCAACTTTACCGGAGCTTTGATGAAGAGGCCGTATATAAGGCGCTTTCAAAGAAAGGCGAGACACTAAAGCATCTGTGGCAGAAATACAATGCCGTAGGGATTGTAGACGATAAGAAGCCTGTGAGTTACCGTGAATACTGCAGACGGTACAGTGAGTGGGCTGACAGCAAAAAGCTGACATTTCATATCCAGCGGTATCCCGGCGTCAATCTCGAACTTGACTACGCTGGTAAGACGCTTTACATACATAACCGCCGAGACCCTGAAGAAACAACAAAGGTCACCATATTTATCGCCGCGCTCACATACAGCGATTACTTCTATGCAGAAGGGATGATCGAATGTGACATAAGAAACTGGATACGAGTCAACAATAATGCGCTTGCATTTTTCGGAGGTATTACGCCGACCATAACACCCGATAACTGCAAGGTTGCGGTAGAACATAACAAAGATTGGATAAGCCCGGCTATAAACAAAGATTTTCAGGCATGGGCGGAACATAACGGCACAGCCATAACTCCTGCGAAGGTAAAAGCACCACGCTGGAAGCCGACAGTGGAGGGGCATGTCAAGATCGTCACCATGCATATCTTGGTGGATATGGATGATATGATCTTCTATTCTCTTGAAGATCTCAACCGAGTTCTGATGGAAAAAGTGCGCATTGAGAATGCCAAGTCTTTTGAAGGCCTTTCCTACTCCCGGCAAGATCTCTTTGAAAAAGAAGAGAAGGAGACGCTTCTGCCGCTTCCGCTCAAACCCTTCGAATATCTTGAACGAAAGACTGTTAAAGTATCACAGGACTTCTCCTTCGTCTTCGACAAGGTGCATTATAGCATGCCGAGGAAATACCTAAAGCAGGAACTTGAGATAAGAGCTGGCGAGAAGGAGATCTATGTTTACAATAAACACGGAGACTTCATACGCACTCACCAGCGCAGCTACACACCTAAATCATGGGTTGTCATTTCAAGTGATATGCCGGCTGAATACAAGGATTACGGATACTGGAATGTCCCGTACTTCCAGCATAAAGCTTCTAAGATTGGTCCAAATACAAGGGCTTTGATTGATGCCGTTATTCAAAAGAGCAAGTACCCCGTGCAGTCATTCAGAAGCTGTTTTGGCATCATCAGCTATGCGGACAAATATTCGCCCGAAGCGCTTGAACTATGCTGCAGGGACGCAATCCTGAACGGCAAGTGTAACTACTCTTACATATGCAACACAGTCTCTATGTATCACACGGAGCGTCAGGCAAAGGAGGTGCAGCATGAATAAGACAAACTCAGATATTTATGACATGCTGGATACCCTCTCTCTCCCGATAGCAGCCCAACGCTTCACAGAGCTTACCAAAAGCCCGGAGTTTGGAAACTATTCCGCAGTCCAGTTCATACGAGAAGTGCTGGCGCCTCAATATACGGAGACTTTGAACAGCCGATTCCAGACAAACTTAAGGCTCAGCAGGTTGATTAACAAAAATGCCCAGATTGAGAGTCTTAAAACCGGCAATGGGCGTATGTACAATGATGCTACGGTACAGCAGGTGCTCGAATTCCACTTTGCAGAGAATAGGCAGAATGTCGGAATCTATGGGATTACGGGAGCCGGGAAATCATACTTTCTCTCTGCATGCTGCGTAGAGGCTTGCCGAAGGAACTACAGATGCAAGTTCGTTGATTACAGTGATCTTCTGGATGAGCTGATCATGCTGAACCGTCAGGATGATCTGACCAAGTACCGTACGCGCATAAAGTACTACGCTAAGATCCAGCTACTCTTTATCGATGACTTCGCTATCAGCCGGTATTCAGAGGAAGGCATCAAGATCCTATATCATCTGCTGAAGCTGCGTGATGACCTAGGCACCTCAACGCTTTTTAGCTGTCAGTATTCACCCGACGAGTGGGGCAAGCAGCTGAGCTATGAGGCAGAATGTTACGGGAAGTTGGATGGGATCAG
>CAVIJY010000114.1:0-2323 GCA_963643215.1 Lachnospiraceae bacterium
TGTAAACCCCATCCGAAGCAAGACCAAGACAGAACCTATGGGCGGCCCGTTCAGGTTCAGGTAGGTTGCTAAAGTCTTCCGGCGACGGAAGATTCAGATAGATGATCGTCACATACATAACCCGGCTTACAGTTCTGCTCACCTTTTTCTATCAGGAGGCATCTTATGAAGATACTTGTTACCGGCGGTGCAGGTTATATCGGAAGCCATACTGTGCTTGAGCTTTTAAACGCAGGCTATGATGTGGTGGTGGTGGACAATCTGTGCAATTCAAGCAGCGAATCCCTTGTACGGGTAGAGGAGCTGACAGGAAGGCATCCGGAATTTGTCAGGGCGGATCTTAGAGACAGGGATGCCATGAACAGGGTATTTACAGAGCATCACATAGATGCGGTGGTGCATTTTGCAGGACTCAAGGCCGTAGGAGAATCAGTTTACAAGCCGCTGGAGTACTATGGCAACAATATCGGGGCGACACTTACGCTGTGTGATGTCATGAGAGAGCACGGATGCAAAAATATAGTGTTTTCATCCAGCGCTACGGTATACGGCATGCCTGAATTTGTTCCAATCACCGAGGAATGTCCGGTCGGTGCGGTGACCAATCCGTACGGGCGTACGAAGGTGATGCTTGAGCAGATTCTTACGGATCTGCATGTATCAGACAAGGACTGGAATGTGATGCTGCTGAGATATTTCAATCCCATCGGCGCGCATGAGTCGGGAAGAATAGGCGAGAATCCGCGCGGTATACCGAACAATCTGCTTCCGTATATCACTCAGGTGGCGGTAGGAAAGCTTATCACACTCGGTGTGTTCGGCAATGATTACGATACTCCGGACGGCACATGCATACGGGACTATATACATGTCATGGATCTGGCAAACGGCCATGTGAAGGCTCTTGATATGATGCTTCACAGCGCATCAAAGGTGAGGATATACAATCTGGGCACGGGTCACGGCTACTCTGTGCTTGATGTGATAAATGCATTTGAAAAGGCCAATGATCTCAAGATTCCGTATGTGTTTAAGGACAGAAGAGCAGGAGATGTGCCGCAGTGCTATGCCGATCCGTCTAAGGCTGAAAGGGAGTTGGGCTGGAAGGCGCAAAGAGATCTGGAGACCATGTGCCGGGACGCATGGAACTGGCAAAAGAACAATCCCGACGGATACGGCATCGGAATATAACTTCAACTGATACCGGGGATGCCGTGCGCGTTGCGCTGCCGGCATCCCCGGTATCATGTCATTTTTCTGCATGGAGCCGGTGCTCGATATCATCGTGCAGCAGCTGTGAGATCACCGCTGCCAGCGGTATAAAGAACACGATGCCGATGATGCCGAACAGCTTGCCGCCCAGCAGCGCAGCCAGCAGCGTCCACAGCGGCGAGAGACCCACGCTGCCGCCTACCACATGCGGGTAGATGAACTGATTTTCAATGAACTGCGTCGCCTGATAGACGATAAGGCACAGAAGCGCCTTTTCAGGCACAGCCATGAGAGTAAGCAGTACACCGATCAGGCATGAGGCAAATGCACCGATGTACGGGACAAATGCAAATGCCGCGGTCAGCACCGCTATCAGCGCCGCATACGGTATGCCGAAGAGTGAAAATGCAAGAAAGATCATCGTACCGAGGATCAGTACCTCGATGCATTGCCCGGAAAAAAATCTCGCATAGGTCTCATGCGTCAGTCTCGCGATACGGCAGATGTAATCTGCTGTCGGCTTTCTGAAGTAGGCATACAGGAAGTCATGGCACTGCCGGCCGAGCTCGCGGCGGCTGAGCAGCACATACAGCATGATCACGACCGCAAACATGGTATTTACGGTGATCGAGATAGTGGAGCCTGCCAGATCAACGACCGAGCCGATCACGGATCCGGCACCGGTGAAAAGCCTCTCGGATGCCGCCTTCCAGTTAAATGATGCCATAAGCCCGGTCAGCTCCGTGGTATCGATTCCGTTGCTGTTCAGCAGCGCCTCCCAGTTCGGCCAGCTTTCCTTTATCAGCGCGGCTATGCTTTTGAGCGATGCTGCCAGCTGAGGGATCGCCAGCACACACAACAGGCATATCACCATAGCAACGCAGGCCATCGTCAGCGTCAGGCTCAGCGCATCTATCGTCTTTTCCTTCAGCTTCGGAAAAAGCTTTCTGAGACGCCGCGCGATGCCCAGCATCGGAACACTCAGGACAAATGCCAGCAGCAGTCCCGAAAGCACAGGCGATAGGATGCCTGTTACAGCCCGGAAATAGCCTGCCACATCCTTCAGATTTGTCAATGCGGCAAAAAGCGCCACACCGAACGCAACCACCGT
>CAVIJY010000115.1:0-2136 GCA_963643215.1 Lachnospiraceae bacterium
TGCGGGTATCCTTGTATCCCGCATCACGGATAGCCTCCAGCATATCAAGAGCTACTATATTGGTGGCATCGCCGATGGCATGCATGTTGAGGTCGTAGCCGCTCTTGGCAACCAGAAGTCCGATCTTCTTAGCCTGCTCTGAGTCGAAGTTCGGAACGGCCTTCGTTCCGTCATCGTAAGCCCGAACCATGGCTGCACTCTTGGACTCCAGAACGCCGTCGCCCAGGATCTTGAAGAATCTGAAGGCCAGACGATCTGTATTAAGGAGATTATCAGCTATGGCAGCAGCGCCCTCGATGGCCTCCTCGACATCTTCTATATTGGTCGCCAGATAGAAGCCGCCGATGATACGCTGTGTGAAGTCATCGCTGTTGAGGAAATCTGCAAATTCCTGATTCAGCGAGTCAACCACGAAGCTGTATACGCCGCAGTCCACAAATGTAGTATATCCCATCTCTGCAAACTGCCTGCCTAGACCCTTGAGGCACTCGGAGAAGACCTCCTTCGGGAAGTAGTTCGCGCCCTTTGCTACATTGATATAGCAGCTCTCGATGCAGCGACCTGCCGGGTTGCCCTCGGCATCTCTTACAAAATAGTTGGATCCGGGCGTGATATCGGGAGTATTCTTGTCGATGCCTGCAACCTCGAAGGCCTTGTGATTGCACCATGCGCCGTGGCAGGAGGAGGCAACGAGGAGCATCGGCTTATCTGCGCAGATGGCATCAAGCTGATCTGCTGTCGGGTGATGATCTGCGAACATCTCGTCTGCAAAGCCGTGGCCGAAATATGTCTCCTTGTCAGGATGTGCTGCCACATAGTCTCTTATGGTCTGCAGAACCTCTTCCTCGTTCCTGCACTCCGCCAGCTGTATGCCGGAGGCGAATGCAGCTGCCATCAGCGGATGGATGTGACCGTCGATGAACCCGGGCATCATCATCCTGCCCTGAAGATCCTGTACCTGTGTCTTGTCGGTCTTCATGGCGAGGGCTCCCGCATCATCTCCGACATAGACGATCTTGTTGCCGTCGAGGACGATTGCCTGTGCCCAGGGCTGATTCTTGTTTACAGTGTAGATCTTTCCGTTGTAAAAGATTCTTGTTGCGCTCATATACATATATCCTTTCATCATTTATTTACCACATACGGGACTGCCGGGAGCGGCTCATCTCAAACGCTTGTGCCGTTCGGCACTTTTCAGCTTCCGCCTCGAGCGGTAAGTTCGCGTTATGTGATATGAATGTTGCCAACCGGTACGGTAGAGCAGAGAATGGAATGACTGATGTGACCTGCATCATGCGCAGTGTATCCCGTGACCTGCATCGCTGTGTCCCGGGTTCAGTCGTACTCTCTGGTGATCAGACCGAATCTGGGAAGAAGTATGGAGACAGCACCCTGCGAATCGGAATCCAGAATGCCCTTATTGACCAGCCTTGTGTAGCATACGGTGGCAGCCTTTTTTTCCATATCCAGCTTTCTCAGAACCTCCTTCGGATCTATACCGGAGCCGTCCTCGGGCAGTGCTCTGATGACAGCCTTTTCCTCAGGCGTCATCTCACCCCAGATGGAAGCATAGACATATTCTTCGAGGAATACATCTATCATCCTGATGAGCTCATCCTGGGACTTTGTATCATGATATTCCCAGTAAAGAGCACCCAGAACCTGAATCGCAAAGGGATATCCTTTGGTGAATTCCGCCATCCTCTGTGCTTCTTCATCGCTGACGCCGAGCTTTTCCTTAAATGCTGCCTTGACGGTATCGAGCTTCAACGGTTCCAGAAAGCCCTTTACAGATTTAAGGCTCAGCGGAACCGAGCTGTCGTCCATCTGGAACACATCCTCAAACCTCGCTGTCATGATCAGATAGATCTTGTAGCCCTTGCGCAGGAACATGCTGAACTGGGATGCCATCTCTGCCATGCTTTCATCCGCGACTGCGCCGTCTACGGTGATGAGGACACGCTTATTCTGCTTGCTGAGCTGTTCCAGTACAAATTCGGCCTTGCCGACTCCGTCTGCGAAGCCGAAGCCGTAATGCTCAAGCAGTGCCACATAGGCAGTAGTGATGACGCTTATGCGAAAGATCGCGGCATCGACCACTCTGGTGGTGAACTCGGAAAACAGCGGCTTGGAGGC
>CAVIJY010000116.1:0-26730 GCA_963643215.1 Lachnospiraceae bacterium
GTACTCTTCCATTGCTTTCTTGTACTGAGCAACCGCATCCTGTACTGTGTCGGCCTTGATGGTCTTCCATTCGTAGCTATAGGAACCATCATCGTTCATGTGCTTGGACTTGATGATACGAATGGTGTACTTGCCATCCGCAGTCTCTCTGACGGTCTCCGGTATCGCATCTACAGCGGAAATCAGCTGCATAACAGGAGTCTGGATCATTTTCGGAATATGCTTCTGGTCCGTAGGATTCGTCAGCATTTCCACTGCCCTGTTTGCGATCTTGTTGAGATACTTCAGCTTTTCCTTGCGCTTCTGATTTTCTCTGAGAGATGCAACCGTTTTGGCGTTTCTGGCTCTGAGCCTTGCCACCTGCACGGATACCCTCTCTGGCTTGTTCTCCTTCTTGACCTTTGCGAGCTCCTTCTCAAGCCGCTCGTTGTACTTCTGCTGCAGGTTCTTGCGCATTTCTGCATTTGTCTGTGCGATCTTCTTCGACAGATTCTCCAGATCCTCCTTTTGCTTCTTTTTAAGCTCGTTCTTCTCCTGCTGCGCTTCGTACTGGTAATACTTGGAGATGATCTCCATGGCAGCATCCTGCGTGGCGTTCATGGCATCCTCACCGAATGCATTCTCATAGGTCGGTTTCATCGCGTTGTACGCGTCTACCAGCTCTAATGGCATGTCGTTTGATGTTACATCTCTGCTAAGAACGTATCCGCTCTCCCTGCAGAGAGAATTCCATACGCCATCAAGAGATATCCCGGAACCGTCGCGCGTAAACTTGATGCCGGGCAGAGCCTTGCGGAAGGCTCCCCACGATCCGAATGCGGAAATAACCTCCTTCTGCTGTCTCTCATCCAGGTTGAACGTGTAGCTCTGCAGCGCCTGTTTGAAGTCCTTGAACTCCTGTGCCCCGGTCTTCACCGTGGACTGCTCGATCATGGGAGATGCAACCTCGCTGATTACTGTAGCAAGGTCGTTGTAGTTGATGTAGTCCTGATTCTGCGCGTAAGCAAAGACTTTGGTCAGAGTGTCTGCCAGCTCATCAACACTGATCCTGCTGCTGTACTGGTCCTTCAGCTGTCTGGCAATCCTGCGGATGTTGGCCTCGTTAACCGTTGCCCCCTTTAGGATCTCGTTACCGGATTTAAGCGCATCAGCAAGGCCGCTCTGGATCTGCTCGCCCTCTGCGCTCCAGTCAAAGCCGTCGTCCCAGGTCTCGTCGATGCCGACGGCGCGGCGGATGTCCGCAAGGAATGTAGGATTCTGATTGTCTGCATTCTTAAACTGATTGCTATCGAAGGTAATGACAGTCTTGATCGTACCATCATCGTTGTGGTGAATCAGACCGTCATATCCCATCCGCTTAAACAGATCAATCAGATTGTCGCCACCACCTGCGGCTGAAATCTCGCTATACAGATCTACATCCGACTGCGCTGATTCCATGATCAGCTTCGCAGTTGTCATGGCTTCGCGTTTCACGAATGCCGGTGTTCCGTAGTCCCTGGTGTTTCTTGCATAGTTGGCAATAATATCATCGCCGGTCGGATCGGCTTCCATGATAAGGTTGGCGAACTCTCTGGCAGTCATCGTGACCTCGCTGTCAGACAGAGGATTTGTTACGTTCAGATAACCTTCTAGAATTCTGCCGTTGCTGTAACCGCTTGCTCTGCTCTTATCTGGTGTAAAGTTGAAACCATATCCTTCAAAACTTCCATGAGATCCGATGTACTTCCTATCGAACTCAGTGAAATCTGCCCCTGTGCCGTGGTACACAACAAGGAGTCTGCCGTCATTATCGCGCACCTTCGAATTCTCAAAGTACTTCTGCTGAGATTCCGTGAGGGCGTTGTCGTCGGAATCGATGTTGAGGGATTTCCGCTTGTCGTCCAGCTGCGAGCCGTATCCTGCAGCATACTCAGCAACCTTTTCCTTGCTGATATGATCGATCTCAAACTCCTTCATGACCGTAGGATCATCAAAGTTGAGCTTCCGTCTAACGTAGCCTGGGAGCTGCTTTATCTCTTCTGAATAATCCTCTGATACAGGAAGGTTGCTCAGATCCTCTGTAGGCGCTACCTCTCCTTTTTTAAAGCCATACTTGGACAGGTCGATGTCACCGCCGACCCTAGGCAATGGTGTAACTCCAAACTTGGCGCAGATTTCTCTTATATCTGCATCGTCCAGAATCCGGTTTACCTTCATCGAGCCAGTAATGTACCAAGGCGCGGTTGTCGGATCTGCATTTGTCCGATATCGATAGCTTCCGTTCTTCGGAACGTAGGGAAGGCCTGCCTGTGTTCTGTTGAAACCTCCTTTTGCGGATACTCCATACTCCATCGCCTCAAGCTGGTAGTCCACATCTGCAGCAATTTCACACTCCGCAAAGATGAAATGTGCAGGGAAGGCACTCTTGGCTTTTCCTGTGACAGGATCTTTTACCGCGAACTGTTTTGCATCTGGATATTCCCCAAGGTGCCAACCAGGTCTCCACGCCAGAGTTCCGCTTTTGGCTTTGTTCGTGCCTTTGCCGCCCTGCTGAACCTGTACTCGTCCTTTACTGTTTACGATGATGTTGCCTTCTTTGTCTCTCGCCATAGTCCCGGTATCAGCATCAAGCCAAACACCAACCGGTGTAGCAACGCCGCCAGGAGAGGCCACCATCGGAGGATACAGATGCCCCGGATCATTTTCGAACGCCACAAACACTTTGTATGCCGTGATCGTTTTCTTTGGCGGATCATCGATTCGTACCGATCTTCTAATGCCGATATCAGACTCTTCGATCTGTGACTCCGTAGCAACCTTTCCGTCATATAGGATATTGCCATCGTCGTTTGTGTTTACCACATTGCCATTCGCAGTGTTCTGCGATACACTTGTGTTAGACACATTGGCCGGGAGCTCGTCTAGGGCGTGCGGAACAGGACCGTTATCGGTATTGCTCACTAACGGCGATGTGTCTTTTTTATTTCTATACATCGTGACCGTTCCAAGCCTGTGCTTTTTGGAATCAGGCACCGCCTCAACCACATAATAGAATCCATCATCTATTTTTTTCTGCATCACGACCATCTGACTTGGCCGGTTCTTACTGTCTTTATATTCGTTACTTCTGTTTTCGCTTCCCCAAACCTTATCCGCATTATTGATGACATACGCAACTCTGGCAATATCTTCCGGATCTGCCATGCTGTGATCAGCCACTCCGTGATCGCCATGTCTATAAATCACATGTGAAATGCTTGTGGTAGATATAACGCTGGAGTATCCCTTCACAGAGAATCCAACAATCTTGCTGATCTTGTCTGCAGTTTCGTCAGAAATTCTTTCTGTAGTTGTATAGCTGCTATTGCCGGCATAGGTCCCTTCTTTCACTTCTTCCACCATCTGTGCCAGCTTTTCATCTACAGAAATATCGTACGAATGTCTAACATCCCCTCCAGCCGCTCTGCTGCCGTCATCATTGAGGCCCAGCACATCTTTCACGTCATTTAGAAGCGATCCCTGTGCATCCGTGAATTCCTTCGCTTCCAGATCCTTGGTCGCCTGCTGTTCTGCGAGGGATGCCGCCACAAGGTCGTTAAAGTTCTCCGGGAAGTTCATGGTGATCTTCTGCTGGGGCTGGTACACCCTGTTTGCCATCTTCTCAGGATCAATTCCGTTGTAATCGTAAGCACGGAAATCAATCAGGAGCTTGTAGTAGTTCGGATGGTCTGCGAACTGGTCAAATTTCGGAAGATAATCATGTTCCTTGCACCATGCCAGGTACTCGTTTGTGTAGGATATTGCCATCGTCGTTTGTGTTTACCACATTGCCATTCGCAGTGTTCTGCGATACACTTGTGTTAGACACATTGGCCGGGAGCTCGTCTAGGGCGTGCGGAACAGGACCGTTATCGGTATTGCTCACTAACGGCGATGTGTCTTTTTTATTTCTATACATCGTGACCGTTCCAAGCCTGTGCTTTTTGGAATCAGGCACCGCCTCAACCACATAATAGAATCCATCATCTATTTTTTTCTGCATCACGACCATCTGACTTGGCCGGTTCTTACTGTCTTTATATTCGTTACTTCTGTTTTCGCTTCCCCAAACCTTATCCGCATTATTGATGACATACGCAACTCTGGCAATATCTTCCGGATCTGCCATGCTGTGATCAGCCACTCCGTGATCGCCATGTCTATAAATCACATGTGAAATGCTTGTGGTAGATATAACGCTGGAGTATCCCTTCACAGAGAATCCAACAATCTTGCTGATCTTGTCTGCAGTTTCGTCAGAAATTCTTTCTGTAGTTGTATAGCTGCTATTGCCGGCATAGGTCCCTTCTTTCACTTCTTCCACCATCTGTGCCAGCTTTTCATCTACAGAAATATCGTACGAATGTCTAACATCCCCTCCAGCCGCTCTGCTGCCGTCATCATTGAGGCCCAGCACATCTTTCACGTCATTTAGAAGCGATCCCTGTGCATCCGTGAATTCCTTCGCTTCCAGATCCTTGGTCGCCTGCTGTTCTGCGAGGGATGCCGCCACAAGGTCGTTAAAGTTCTCCGGGAAGTTCATGGTGATCTTCTGCTGGGGCTGGTACACCCTGTTTGCCATCTTCTCAGGATCAATTCCGTTGTAATCGTAAGCACGGAAATCAATCAGGAGCTTGTAGTAGTTCGGATGGTCTGCGAACTGGTCAAATTTCGGAAGATAATCATGTTCCTTGCACCATGCCAGGTACTCGTTTGTGGTGGTGATGACATCGTTTGTCTTTGCAAGGCTTCCATAGAAGTCAAAGTCCCTGCCGGTGATCTTCTTGCCATCCTTCGTTCTGGTATTCTGCTTGTTTGTGTAATCAGTGTACAGCAGCAGATTTCTCGCTTTCTTTACGATTCTCGATACACCGGAAGAGTGGTATGGAATAACCATTGGCACATCATTGCTATCGAGCAGCACCCTGATCTGTGCGTCTGATATGCCGATCCAGATAATGCCGCAGTTACTGTTGTATCTGGGATCTTTCTGGAGGTCGAGCGCCTCCTGCAGAGGGAAGGTCTCATCCTCGACAAGGAGTCTTGTCCAGTTTCCGTTCTCATCCTTGCCAAGGCCTGCATGCTCCGCGATCTCTTTGAATTCCGGATCTTCCATGAGAGCCTTGTCGCTCTTATTGACAAGCTTCTCATACCTTGCCTGCTGCTCTGCAGTCAACTCTGCCGCCTTTGCGACTACGGACAGGTTGATCTTCTGACCAGTCATACCAAACAGCTTTGCATAGTAAGGCTCCTTGGTATAGCCATGCGAAGTAAGCTGCCTTGCAGACATATCTGCAAACAACTGCATGTAATCGAAAAACATATTTGCCTCATAATCCGAGAAGGACTGCACGCGGACACCGCCGACCTTCGCAGCCGATTCCGGATTGAAGTCGTTTTTGCTCCCCCATTCTGTAGACCGGAGGATCTCGTTTCCGTAAGCTGTGCCACCATGCGAAAGTTTCGGCTTTCCTGCTCCCCAGTGCGCATTAACCAGAGAATACAGCGTGCTGTTCTGGTCTCTCATGGCATCGAGGCCGTCCGAGGAAATCAGATCCTCTTCGCTGATAAGATGCCGCATCTCCGGGTTGGAGTAGATCGCCCACGCCAGGCGAATCGTCTCTGTCGGATTCTTGGTCTTTCCTGCGTTATCCTTGTAGCCGCCAATGCCGATCAGGTTGCCGTTCTCGTCATACTTCGCATATCTTCCAATTTTCCTCTGGAGCCTAGAAAGGTCGAGCTCGTCATCAGAAAGCTGGTCGATGGTCCTTGCGGATTCCGTAGGAATGCTGGTAGCGAAGTTGAAATAGGAATATCCAACATCACTTCCGTCTTTCGGACGAATCATTCGCACCAGGTTGTTGTAGCCTGGCTGGTTTGCGTTCAGCTCGCCCTTCTTGTTTCTGGTCCCTTCTGTAAAGGTCGAAGCCCATGCACCGGTGCGGTATCTCTTAGCATCGACAAAGCACAGGCCGCAGGCGATCTCAAAGCCGTGGTTCTTGATTGCCTGGTTAATATTGATAACATCTGATGCTGTCAGCGTGCGCAGATTCATGCCGTAGTTCTTCACCATGTAGTTCAGAACCGCGTTCAATGTGCTTCTCTTCTTGCATACCTGGGAGAAGTCGATATTCAGAGGATACTCGCCATTGTTTACTGCCACAGAACGAATCGGTTTGCTGTCGCTGGCTGTACGTACCTCGATGAGCGGAACGCCGTCCTTGCTCTTAGCAAGAGCGGTCTGGGACCACTGGCCGAAGTACTCATACTGGTTACTCTTGGCAAGGTCTTTGGCGAGGTTGTATGCCCACTCCATGTGGTCCAGAATGTCGTCCTTCTGCTCCTCCGTGAGATCATCCGTGTTATCAAGGAAGTTCTCCAGATACTCTCTGCCGCCATGCTCATACGTTTCGATAGAGAGTCTCTTTTCACCGGAAGACTCGTTTTCTACGCCGTAGTCTTCAATGCTACCCTTGCCCTGCTCAATGGTCCTGGTCTCAGCAGCTGCCGCCCTGGCATCGCTGTAGTTCTTCTCCGCATTCGCGATAGACTTTACGATGGAGTCCTGCAGGGCCTCATAATTCTGGAGCGTTGCCTCCGCCATTTTCCGCTGATAGGAGTTGGGCTGAAGCTCTGACAGGAAGTTCTTGATGGAGTCCACCATTCTTCCGATCCAGTCTGCCAGGCGCTGCTTGATGCTCTTGGCCTCCTTGTAGCCATGGTTCTGGTCGATCTGGTCCATCAGCTTGTTCATGCCTTGCTCGTTGCCAAGGAACTGATACAGAAGATCATTCGCCATCTCTTTGTCGATATCTGCATCCGTCTTGTTCGTCTCGCCCTGGTATGCATTCGCATATTTCTGACGGAGTCTGTTGAATTCCCTGCTGCCAAGCGCTTTCTGGGAGGCCTGCATGATGTCGTTTACGACAGACGCATATTCCTTCTGGTTCCACACAGAGGCAAACTCTCCGACCTCATGGAACAGCGTGGATGCCATGCGGTCAGCCTGATTGGCATTGATGTAGATTGTCGAGTTGGAGGCTTGGTAATATCCGTTATCATTGTCGCCAAAGCCATCGTCTGTGAGCACGATATTGAGCCCTGTCATCTGCGCAACTGCTTTAAAGACTCCCTCACCCTTGATGCTCTCTTTGTTATCCGTTCTCGCATCTGTATATGATCCGATTCCGTAAGACTTTACATTTGTCTTCTCGCCAAGCGAGCGTGCAGCCTCTTTCAACGCGTCGCTGATCGCCACCTTCTGTCCTGCCTTGAAGGCTGTCTTAGCGATATCCTCGCCTACGACGGCCAAGGATGTGCCGTTCTCCTGCGCGTAATCCTCAAAGGTCATGCCGGTACGGCCTGCATTGATAGCAGAAGCCATCACTGCGTTATACGTCGAAGCGTTCATGCCGTCCTGATAGTTGGATTCAATGATTGTGCGCAGGCCGTCGTTGTGCTGCTTGGCTGCAGCCTTCTGCACCGCTTCCTCGTTCATGGCCTTCTGCTCTGCGCGATCACTGGCAGCCTGTTGTACGCCGTCGTTGTAGGCAATCTGCAGCGCAGGAGAAACAGATCCGATCTCCTGCCCGGAATATCCTGCCGTATAGGCATCCTCCGTCGAGATCTTCGCCTGCTCCAGATCCAGATTGTTCTTGCTGGCAGCGTAGCTTCCTGCAGTCTGCTCCAGCTTCTCATAGTCCTCCCAGGAGATCTCTTCGGAGTTCTTCGCTGTCTGCATGGCCTCGTTCAGCTCGTCCTGTGTGGTGGCGGACTGGATGGCCTTGTATGCGTCGTTGTAGGAGGTGTTGTTCTTCTCGGAGCGGTACTCCTCCGGGACATTGGAGACATCGGAAATAGACTCCTGTGCGGAGTCTGTGGTGGTCTGTTCTACTGTGGTTTTGTTCATGCCAAGAGCGTTCTTCACTCCGCTCTTGAAGCTGTCCCACTTCTCCTGTTTGGCGGCGCTCTCCTGCTCTTCTGCGGCAGCCTCTGCTTCTACGTTCTGTATGTCCTGATAGTATTCGTAGAGCTGTATCTTCTCTTTCTTGCTGGGAGTCTGCTCCTGGGACATCTTGGTGGCAAGGTCCTTGGCCTTCTGGGCAGACTGTGCCACAGACTCGTTCTTGTAGCTTGCAGGATCTGTGTCGAGGCCATCAGCCCATTCTGCATAGTCCTTACTGGTGTAGCCATCAAATAGATTGTTGGCCATGCCTACATCATTGGCATAGCCTGCTGCCGTTGCGATGCCGGCACCCATAGCGCCAGAGAGAGCTCCAGATACGAAGGACTCTACTGTGCTGGCAACGCTGTCCTTGGTGGCCTGCTTCTTTGCCTCGTTCTCAGACATGCCGTTCATCATGTAGCTGCGGACGTTCTGGTTGTATTCAGAATTCTGGCCGTTAACCACAGCATCCATGAAGTTGTCAGCGATATCTCCCACAACTTCCTCAGATCCTTCGATACCGGAGCTGACAAGGAAGTCGACGATCTTCTTTCTTGCCGTCGCATTGTGGTTCTTGAAGATATCCCAGAATTTGTCTGCAGAGGCAATCTCGGTGACTGTCTCAATCGCTGCCGATGTAAGCGCATTCTCAAAAGCCTTGCTCTGCCGCTGATCGTTGCTAATGTTCTCGCTGAGAGCATTGCCATAAGCATTCGCTGCGAAAGGAGCTAACGACAGCGCAGAAGCCAGGACGCGGTTGCCGGTAGCACCGCCAAGTACACTTGTCTCTGCTGATTCAGCCGCCGACATTCCTGCTCCGTACAGAACGCCAAGGATTTTGTTCTTGTCATTGATAGCTTGCTGCGTCGCAGACTGGTAGTCGGATGCTGCATTTGTCGCACCGAAGGCGGCAGAATTTACATTGATCGGAGACTGGCTGTCTCTGTAACCGCCATGGTTGTACTTGAGCGTTTCTCCAATGGCTCCAAGGCCGCCGTAGGGATACAGCACCAGAGCATTCGCTGTGTTCTGGATACCTCCTGCAATGTTCTTCAGCGTAGATCCCTGATGCACATTGTCATAGGCTTCCTGCTTCTGTTTCTTTCTGGTATCTGAATCGTACAGTTCCTGTCCGTAATACTTCAGATCCTCAAATTCCTCATCAGACAGACCGTACTTGCTCTGGATGGAGGCCTTCACCTGTGCCAGCTTCTGCCGCTGCGTCTTGCCGCCGTCGTTGCTGATATTAGAAGCGGTCTCTGCGTACTGCATCGCCTCTGCCGTCTGGGCGGCATCCTCTTGGTCGAGATAATCGTAGATCTCCTGTTTCAGAGCCTGTGTGCGCTGATTCCATGTAGCGCTGTCACCTTTGGATGTAATATTACTGAATTTCTTGTTGGCATACTCCAACTCCTGAGACTGTGTCCGCACACCTTCCTTGTGAGCCGCCGCATCCTCTGCGCGTGCCGTCTGATCCTCGTCGTACTTGGCCTGCCATGCCGTGTAGGTAGCATCATCTACACCGTATTTCTGCTTGAATTCTTCCTTGAGGTTTTCTGCCTCCGCCTTGTCCTGCTGTGTCTTGCCGGTGATGGCGTTCCAGAGATTCTGTGCGATGGTGCCGTTTGCATTCCTCTCGCTGGTCTTGTAGCCGCTGTACCTGTCGCCGCCGGTTACTTCAGTGTTGTTGGCTGTGCCATCTGTCTTGAGGCTGCGGATCTTCTCCAGAGCTTTCTTCTGTTCACTACTAAGATCCGTATATGCAGCCATTGCATTGGCGGCCTGTCCGCTCCGATAGGTCTTGTAGCCGTTCATGAGGTTTTCGTAGTCCTCATCGCTCACACCATAATCAGACTTGAACTGGTTCGCGAGATTGCCAGCAGAGCCGCTCTTGTTCCCTATAAAGCGGTCATAGCCGGTCAGCATCGTGTTCTGTGCTGTGTAGATATTCTCAAGCGCTGCCTGCTGCTCTGCAGTCGCATTCTTGTATGCCTTGTAGGAATCAAGAGAGCCGGCCGTGAGCGCGTTCTGCAGCATTCTCTGCTCATTCTCGCGGCTTATCTGTGCTGCCTCCTGCGCCGTCTTGAGGGCAGCGTTGTAGTCCGACATTGTCTGCCGCCCGGCAAGCACAGCAGCAGAGGGACCATTCTGCTGGAGCTGTGCGTATCTCTGGTTGATCTCCTCCGCCTCGTTTGCCTGCTGCTCCGCATCCGGGACGGCCCAAGGCTCATAGGTGAAGTCTTCGTCGTCTCTTCGCTTTGCAACGTCTGCTCTTGCATTGTTGAGTGCTGTTAATGCCTTATTTGTAGTCCACTTGCTAGCCATGCTCTTCTCCTATTTGGATGTAGTCTTTGCCGTTGTCTTCTTGTTGCCCTTGTTATTAGCGCTTACCACCGCATCAACCTTGTTCTCAAATGCTGTGGACTCCGTGTCGATGTTGTACTTGTTCGCCACCATCGCAAGCTCATAAGAGTTCTTGCCGGTTGCGGCCCAGTTTGCGAGAGTGTCCTCGCGCTGCGACTGGCTCATTGATGCAAGACGGTCCATGTCGTCCGTGGACAGGTGGTTTCCGTCAGCAGATGTCGCGCCGTAGCTTGTCCTGCTGCCGCTGGATGCAATCGTGCCGGTTGCTGCAGTCTTTGCGGAAGAGCTGCTGCCAGATCCGCTTCCGGTGCTGCTAGAGGAGGAGTTTGTGGTGCTCCAGCTCGTTGTATCCTGCAGCGAGTTCGATACAGAGTTCTGTGCCGTTGCGCTGTTTGAGAGGCTGTTGCTCCAGTTCGTCGAATCCGTATGGCTTGATGTGTCACTCCAGCTGCTGGTATCCGTCGATGTGTGGCTCCAGTTTGTCGAGTCTGTCTTGCTCTGGCTCCATCCCTGCTGCTGGCTGTTGCTCCAGTTCGTGGAGTCCGTTCCAGACATGCTGGACTGCTCCGAATTCTTCTGGTTCCAGAATTCCTGGTTCCAATAGGCCCGGTCTGCGGAGTACTGCGAGTAGTCGAAGTTTCGCTCCTGTTGGTAGTCGGACTGAGCGAAGGACCGATCCTGCTGCCAGTCGGATACCTTGTCGCGGTACTGCTGATACTCGTTGTTGTAGGCTGTCTGAGTGAGGTTGTAGAGGTCCTTTAGGCTCTCGCCTTCGGCCTGCCACTCCTGATATGCCTGGTTGCGCAGCTCCGGTATGATGTCGTTCAGCTGCTGCAGGTAGCTCTGATAGCTCTGCTGTCCTGCCGTCTGGGCGTAGGACGAAGCGTAGCCGCCGGTCAGTGCTGCAGCCTGTCCCATGGTGTCCTGCATGGCCTGCTTGCCCTGCTGCTGATATTGCTGGGCATACATCCTGTACATGGGATCTGCATTGAAGTTGTACTTGAACGGATCACGCCCGGAAATCTGGTTGTACAGGTCGTTCAGCTTGTCCGAATAAGAGGACGAGAACGCGCCAGGCTTGTTGTTCAGCGTGTCCTGGAGGCGACTGTAGGTGTCCTGTACCTGCTGAGACTGCTGATAGGACTGTGAGTATTTGTCCTTGTTGGCAAGCGTTGTCTCATCGACTGTACCGGATGCCCAGGACTTTCCAGATGTGTTCGACTGGGAGCCGCCCTGCGTCTGAGATGTAGATCCATTCGTTCCGTAGGTCTCGGAATGAGATCCGCCGTTTGTATAGGACTCCGAATGGGAGCCGCCTGTGGTATGGGAGGTAGTGTCAGAAGAGCTTCCGCCCCAGCTCTGGGAGGAGCTTGCTGTCTGCGAAGTGCTGGCAGACTGCGATGTAGAAGTTGTCTTGCTTCCGCTGTTCGTGGAAGAGCTTGAATTGCTTTTCGTTGTAGCCATGACTTTTCTCCTTGAATGAAAAGAACTATTCCAGAGATAAGTCTGACCGATATGGATTAGAAAAAATAACCCACCATGCTTCCATGGTGGGTCTGAGAACATATTACAAAATTATACGACTTGCTTGGAGTTGCTGCCGCTGCTACTGGAGCTGCAATCAATCTGATCTGTCCAGCCTTCGCCAATCCATCTCCAGCCTGAGCCACTGGAAGAACCGCTGATAGATATAGACAATTTGCCGTTGCTGATAGATGCCGTTGCTTGTGCCGAACCGGATGTAGCACACTTGGTTCCGCCGTCGCCTTCCCTGCTGGTACCCCAGCTGCAGCTTGCCGATACAGAACCGCTGACTGCAGCCTTACCAGCCGCAACACCGTTGTTGTAGCAGGTTGTGCCGTAGTTGTTGTATGCATCCTGCGTGATAAGGCCGTAGCCGCCCGGATTCGCTTTGACATCGGCCTGTCCCTGCGAACGTCCTGCCGAATAGGATGCAGAGGAGCTGTTAACTCTGCCGTCTGCATCGCTGACACCCTGACTGTAGGACTTGGAGGACTTGTTAACCCTCGCATCAGCCGCAGATACTCCTGCATTGTAGTAGTTTGTCTTCAGCGTATCCATTGCCGCAGCAATGTCACTTGGTGAAGAGGATGCAGGTGTAACACCAAGCGATTTAAGCTTGTTCACCAGTGTGTCACACCCAGCCTGAAAAGACGATTCCATAGCGGCCAGCTTGTCGCTCAGCTTCGTCTGTGTGATCGTATCTCCGTTTTTGGTCTGAACAAACACTGCAGATGCTGCAGTAATCGGATAGACATCGTTTCCTTCCTTGTCCATGAGCTTTTGTATGTAAGCACTTGTATCTGCCATAGTTAAGCCTCCATTATTATTTTCGTTGTAGTTGTTCTTCCTGCTCCCAAATATACGGACATTGAGGAGCTGGCATACCTTGCATCGAATCCATTGGATGATTGCGAGCTTTCCGTGCCGGCAGAGGATGCGGTCTTTGTTTTCAAGGCCACATTCAGCTTGTCCGATGTGTCTGCAATCCAGGTATCGATGAGTGCTATGTTCTCCTCTGGCGTGGCTGCATTCAGTGTAGGCCGTTCAATGTGGATGTCCATTGCACTCACCTCCTGCCGTTTCAAAGGTTCTGGCTAACGTGTAGATCCGAACATTTCCATGACCGGACAGCCGCAGCCGGTAGTGGTCGCACCGTTCCGGGAACCTGTAGATGTCGATGGGCCGTGTCTCATCCGTGCCTCGATACGTTCCAAGGTCCTGCCACATGCCATCGTCCACCTTGATCTGTACGTTCAGCTCGCTCTTGTAGGGAAGATATGCCCTGATATTGATGTTGTTCACGTACTTATAGTCCGGATAAGAGAAGCCCATGTCGCCGGTCTCTCCGTACCAGGTAACATACTCCTCAAAGGCAAGCTGATTGTGGAAGATGATATTGTCATTGGCACCGATACCGAAGATCCTCTTTCCATTCGTGCCATAGATCTGGCCTGACTCTGCCTGTGTGAACTGCGAATACCGTACTTTAGAGTCGTTCTTTGTCCAGATGCCGCGCTCCATGTCGTAGATCATGTTGACACAGTGTCCGATGTTGGTCTCCATTGATACGTAGTACTTGCCAAGGCATCCTGCAGCCACAGCGTTGTAGTACTGCGTGCTCCGTCCGAATGCCTGGCTGACTGAGGTCGGAGACGATCCGTCATAGACGCAGACATCCGAAGTGCTCTTGTACATCAGATACTCGTTGACGACAGCAAGAGACTCCTCCGAACCCTTCTGGACTCCTCTGCAGGTATGCGTCGACAGCTGATACTCTGCAGGATACGTTCCGTAGATCTTCATGATGCAGTTCTCTTTGAAGAAGGTCGGATACCCTTGATAGGAG
Organism: Lachnospiraceae bacterium; assembly: GCA_963643215.1. Lineage (GTDB taxonomy): Bacteria > Bacillota > Clostridia > Lachnospirales > Lachnospiraceae > Darwinimomas. The sequence goes on from CAVIJY010000116.1 coordinate 13,701, forward strand.
ATGCAGCCGGTCCAGTCGCCCGGTTCACCGACAGAGAGTGTGTAGCTGTCTGTCGATAACCCTGCGAAGGAATACCAGTTCTTGAAGTCGCCCAGCTTGGACGCATAGATCTCGTTTGTTACGTTTCCTTCCTGGTCATCGCCGTAGTGGCAGCCCCAGATCCGGTTATTGGAGACGCACACCATGTCCAGCTCCGGAAGCTTCCTCTTGATTTCCAGTGTCCAGACATTGTCTGTAGTCTCTGTCATGGATACCTTGGGCATGATGCCAATGATGATCATGTAGTCATCTTCCATGCTCTGGACGATAGATCCGTTATTGATGTCGCTGAGAGATGTGTTCATGTAGACCGCATCCCCTGCAGCGAAGTAATCCGTCAGCTTTCCATCCGGGATGGACATCTTGATATAGCAGGTAGGAACCGCCTCCCATGTCTGAAGATATCCGACATAGATATACAGGCCTTCCGCTCCCTTCGTGGTCCGCAGCCAGTAATCACCGTCAGAGGGAGATGAGGGCGCTGCACTCTTTGCTACCAGATTCTGCAGTTCAGATCCTGCGCTGTCACAGATCTGGAACGTGATCTCGATGCCCTGCGGAGCCTTGTAGGCCTGCGTGATGCTTCCCATAGATCCATCTACGATGTTGACATAAACCCCGGAGGGGAAGGCGATGATGTACGCGCCGAATCGGATCAGCTGCTGATCTGCTGTGTCATATACCTTCTCGCCGTCCTCCGTGGTCTCCTGGTAGAAATAATCGGACAGGTCATATTCCTTGGAGGCATAGTGCAGGATGTTTCCCACAAGATATGCCAGATTGTTGGAGGTCAGAAGAATTCCTCTGATGGGATCAGCAGAGTCTACCAGAAGTGCACGCTTTTTTCTGGGAGTGAGCACCGGATAGTTGTCCGTGGAGAGGTTTTCCATATCGTAGAATTCGCCGTCATCAATCACATAGTTGTGGTTGTATCCCTTCCAGGCGGAGATCATTTCCCTTGTGTTGTTGTCATCCTCTATTGTCTGGTAATACATCAGATCACCTCATGTCTGAGGCAATAGCCCCTTGGTGCATCCACCTTATGGAAACGGTTGTAGTACTGCTGATAGGCCAGATATGCGTTGTTGTACTCTGTCGCTGCCATGTTGTAGCGCCTGGAATCGTTGTTTCCGTATGCGATCTTCATATCCAGGTAGTACAGATACACTTCTGAGAATGGCTCCGGTATCGTAAGCTCCGAATCCATCCCAAAGTCATCGTCGTCCATATCCGTATAGGTGATTGTGCCGTCAGAGTTGCGGAAGACGAAGGACGAAAGGTTAACCAGGTTGATCTGCTCCTTGCTGTCGATCACCAGATTGCCGTTATCGTCCACGTAGGCCCAGTCCGGGCAGTGAAGCGTTCCTTCTGCGTCCACCCAGAAATCGTCCTCATAGTGTTCCTCGGAATCTCTGTGTCCGTCGTACTTCCGAATGATATCGACTACAACTTTCTTCTCAAGGCCGCGCAGCCATCGGATCTTCGTATTGTCAGTTACTCTGTTTTCTCGCTCGCTGTTGTATTCGGCGATGATGTCTGCCACTGTCATAATTCCACCTATAAATGCAAGAAAGGAGTGGGATGCCTCCCACTCCCCCAACATTACATATCCTGTTCCTTCTTCTCGCGCTTCTCGACCTGCTCTTCAACAAAAGCGTCTGCCTCATCCCTCATCTCTTCGGAATTGCGGATCACTTCTGCAATCGGTGCAGGAACCTTTACCTTCTTGCCGCGCTGGATCTTGTAGACCCTGCCATTCACAGAGGCAATAAGGTAGTTGTCAGCACCTCTCGGTGCCTTCGGAAGAAGAATTTCCTCCGTCTGCTCCCAGACATCGCCGGGAGCATCTGCAGTCATTGTTGCCGTTTCAATCTCTGTTTTCTTTACAGCCATGCTATTCTCCTTTAGTTAGCGGAATCAGTGCTGCTGAAGTAAGAGCCGACCTCGATACGTACAATTCTCTCCTGATACAGGATCTTCGCTGCATGGGAAGCCTTCCAGCCGACGGTAGATCTCTGGTCCAGAGGATCAGCAGTACCGGCAGAGCCTCTCTGCTTGACGATAACCTCCAGCGCCTCTGCAGACGGATCGATGATGCCGTATGCATCCTTTCCGAATACCGTCACAGCATAAACGCAAGCGTTCGATGCGCCAGCCGCCCAGATCTTCTGGGAAGCATCCTCAATGAAGCGTACTCCGTGCAGCTTTCCGATCTCGCCGTTGAAGATCTCGGAGGGCTGTGCGTACTTGTGAACATCCAGCCATCCGTCACACTCGCGAAGATCGTAAGCTACAGACGGATGGATGATTGCCACATAGTCGCCGTTGATAGTAGGAGCATGCTGTTTCTTGAGGAATGTGAATGCCTGGTTGACCAGTGTAGTGGTGATGGTATCCGCTGCTGTCAGTGCTGCTCTCGATGTCTTTCCACCTCCATAGATTACATTGGTTCCGGTGCACACCTCGTTTCTGGTGATGATATCCAGCGTATCGCCTGCCTGTGCTCCGTGTTCCTCGGTAACAAGGGAAATGATAGGATCGATGGCTTCCAGCTCCAGACGGTCAGATACAGTCGTGTAATCGCCGTACTGGTCGATGTCTGCCTCAATCTTGGTCATGTTGACCTTGCGTCCGTCCGGAGTCACGCCCTCAGTAAGAGGAGTCAGTGCCGGTGCGTAGGTGTCAATCTTTCTCCACTCAACCTTGTTGCCGCCGTTCTTGGGAAGGACCTGCTTCTGTCCGAACTGGTTGAAGTAATGCTCATTTCTCGCATTATCAAGCAGTGACGTGTTGTAGAAGGTCTTCATTTCCACAGACAGGTCGTTGCCGGTAGAGGCTGCTGTGGTTACGTTCGTGTTGGGCTGTCCAGCAAACAGCTGGAACATTGCTCTTGCTTCAGTTCTGTTCTTGTAAATTCTCATGATGTCTCCTTCAGTTAGCGCAGAGCTAGCGGAAGGTGATTCTCTCCCCTCGCTGCGCCCTGCGAATATAATCCGCACGTTGCTCTGCGGTAAGCTTGGAAGGATCGATACTGGAGGATCTGCCTGCCCCCTGTCCCTGCATGCCGTTCTCAGCCGGCCTCTTGGAACCGCTCTGAATAGCTCTGGAGATCTGGGAGTTGGTACGCTGTACCGCGTACTGCATCGCGCCAGACATAATCTCGTCCATGTGTACAGCTTTGTAGGCCTTTTCTACAGCGTGCGCTGGATCAGATCCCTTGAAGAATGCAAGCTGGTGTCCAAATTCCGGATTCTCCATCTCGGTTGCAAAATCGAGACCGGGGAACTCCGACTGAAGCTGTCTTGCCTGCTCCTCCATTGCCGCCCAATAGCGGTTGTTCTCCTCCTGCGACTGTCGCTGTCTGAGTGCTGCGTTCTCACGCTCCAAGGCCTTCATCTGCTTGAGCTCTTCAACAGGCATGCCCTTCTTGAAGGCTTCCTGCTCATACTGCTCATTGTCGTCCAGATAGGCTCTGTTCAGCGCTTCCAGCGGAATACTTCCGTCCGCATTCGGACTGATTCCGTATTTCTTCGCCAGGCCTCGGACCACAGGATCAAGCAGGTTGTGCTGTGTAGACTGGGTTTTGAACCGTTTGTTAACAGCGCTCTGTACCGCTTTGCCGTACTCCTTCTTGTACTTGCCGCTTATCAGAGATTCCCAAGTTTCCTCGGCAGGCTCCTGATTCTCGCCTGTTGCAGTTGCGGACTGCTCTGCAGTGCCTCCGGTAGCTACTCCTTCAGTTCCTGCATTTCCAGCTGTGGTGGCAGCGTCACCTGTGGAGATGTCTCCACCTGCTGCAGCTCCTTCCTCTCCAAAGAACTGGAGATCAAAGAGGTTTGTATAGGACATGTGTCCTCCTTTCTTTTCTGCGATAGGTCGCGACCCTTTTATTCAATGATGGCACATCGTCAAGTCTTGCTATACCCCACCATTGCTTTGCTCTGTTTCTGTCACAGAGACATATTCTGGAAAGGCGAATGCTACATCCTTTAGGCCGGTCAAAACCGTTTCGAACGCCTCCATGGCATGCTTGCCGCTTGCCGATATGAGCATCCTGCCGTGCTCCTTGTCCGCGTAAACGTCGTAGCAGGCCGTTTCTGTCGTATCCATGACTCTGGCCGATAGAGTGCAGGCAAGAGCAGACACCGCCGCACAGACGATGTCTGCTCCCTTCTCTGCATATCCTGCATGGCCATCCACCTTTAGGTAGAAGAAGTCATGTTCTGGTTTCGTGAAATATGTGATCTTCGTCATGAGGGATTCGTCCTTTCTGCAGCCTGCTGTCTGGCTCCCTTGGTCACACTCGACTCTCCTGTGTAGCTCGTTGATGCTTTAGGCCTGTCCGTTGCCGCTGTCCCTGCAAAGCTTCCGACTGCTCCTTGCGCGTTCAAGTTGCCGTTGATCTGCGTTGCCATCTCGTCAGCAAAACCAACAGGTCCGCCAAGCTGCTCGACCATCTCGGCCATCTGGAGCATCTGCTGCTGCATCTGTAAGAGCTGCTGATACATCGTGCCGTTATTCTGAATCTTCTGTGTGATCTCGCTCTTGCCCTGGAAGTCCATCATTGACATGCAGGCCAGTGCCTGGTCTGTGTACTGAGGGTTGAAGAATCCAGCGTTGTAGAACTGGATAGCAAGCTCATTCTGCGAGAGTCTGCTGTAGGAGGATGATTTCTCTGCCTCAACCTTCACATCGAACACCGGAAGCCGGTATCCCATGTCTACACCAAACTCCATACCCTGCTGTTGCGGCAGAAGCCCAGCATTTGAATATTCCGTGAACTCCTGCTGTCCGTCCTGTCCGATGATGCGGAACTGGCGCGGCATATCGTAGAACTGTCGGATCAGCTCGATCACAAAGGACACCACCTGCTTGTGGGCCTCAAAGGATGTATTGATCTGGTCTCTTGATGTCTTGCCGGCGCTCTCCTGCATGGCAGCAATGGCAGATGCAGCAGTGACTCCGGACTGTGTGCCGCCGTTTGTCACATCGTGGTTTCCGGCAGTCTCCTTCATCTCATCAATCTTGTACTGCAGGATGTTGATGTAGTTTGAGTTGATAAGCTGCGGCGTATCCACTACTCTCACGCTGTCCTGTCCCAGGTTGGTATCAGAATGTATGAGCAGGTTGTTGGGATTTGCAAATTCCTCCTCATTGATGCCGCCATCATTCCGGATGAAGAACCTTGGCGATGCCATGTACTGCATGTTCTTCTCAAAGCAGTTGTTGTAAATGTCTATGGACATCTGCGCATCCTTGCAGATATCGACAAAGCCGAAGCCTGCCAGCATTCCTGTTTCCGGGAAGAGAGTATCGAACACGAAAGGATACTTGCCATGGTCGTACAGGCCTCTCTCCGCCATACTGAGGCCGGTTTCTACTGTCTGTACTACAGGAGACCCTGTGTACGTATCTGGTACTACCTGCTCCGCTGTGGGCCGCTCTGTGTCGTTCTCTGTCGCATACAGGACGATGTCATCTACGAACTTCACATAGTGGAGCTTGCCGCCCTTCTTGTAATACCAGTCGATCACAGCTGACTTTCCTGTGGTGTCCACTCTGTCGTCATAGATGTACTGCTTCTTGAGATTGCTTGCTCCTGCTCCCTTGAGCTTCTGTCTAAGCTCTGGATACTGTTCCTCTAGAACTTCGTTATCCACCAGCTCTACCGTGAATACATTTCTGCTCTTCTGGATATCCGTGATACCTGGCTCCCAGAAGATCGAGAGCAGATCCACCTGTTTGATAGAGATGTCTCCGAGGCCGTTGAGTGCTGACTGATCCCAGTACACGCCGAATACGCCGGTGCCGTGCTTTAGCTTGTACCAGATCTCATCGCTGTAGACGTTTCGGTATCCCACTTGGTCCATGACTACAGGGATGATGGAAGAAAGCCGTGTTGCCTCCTCCACATCTCCTGACTCCCTTGGGAGGATATTGCTGTCTGGATAGTTGTCCATGAAGTCTGCATGCTTGGATATGATCGTATTGAAGAGCCACCCGGATGCCGGCTTCGGATCATTCATGTTGTCCGGGTTGCGCAGCAGATCCCAGTGTCTTCTCTTCCACCACAGCTCATTCTTGACGATGCGGTCCTCCAGATGCTGCCTGCCGCTCTTGTACTTCTGCAGTGTCTCTCTGGCCTTCTTGATCTGGTCTTTCCCAATGGCCTGCTGCATGGCCTCTTGCGGATAGTCCTTCCGTGGAGCGCCGCCCTGCGGCCCCTGCTGGCCCATGCCGCTTGGTGCTGCTCCTTGCTGCATCTCCTGCTGTGCTCGCAGTTCCTCTGGCTGCGGTCCCATTCCTTTACCGTTGTAGCCCATCTCCGTCAGCTTGTCTGGTGTCGGCTGGTACGCAAAGGAATCATCGCTCCTGTTCTGGCCACCGAAGCGGCCCCTGGTGAATAGGTCCTGCTCCTGGCCTTGTATCCTGTTTGCCATATATCCTCCTTGATGCTGTGCTGCTCTTAATGCTTGTAGAATGTCCTGTGTGCCTTCGGCACTCGCTGATTCAAAGGATCATCGCCTCTAGGCATTGCCGCGATAGCCTCACGCGGCTTGATCGGCCTGCCCATGCAGACATACCGCCATTCATCCGCGATGTGGTCCTCCAGATCCGAATTGAGATCTTCCACCTTGTGCTCGTCGTACTGCATAGCAGGTATGGTCCGAATGAAGTCCTTGCAGGTATTGAACACATAGAACATCGGTACGCCTTCCTCATCGAACTGCAGCCTGTAATGGCACTGCATCCAGCCGGTTATTCGCTCATGGTCGCCTGGCTCAAAGTAGACCTGATGCCGGTCGGCCACATCCGCCACACTCTCGCCGCTCTCTGCATTCCATATGGCAGGATCTGCAATGCGTCTGATCTTCCTGTGCTTTAGCAGCGGATGCTGCATCTCAATCTCATGGATATGCTTGAACTGCTCGTCTGGGGACATCCTGAGGCCTTCGTTTGGCTCTCCATTGCAGCCGTACCACTCCAAGATCCTGTACAGCCGCCCTTCGTAGTCCACCGCGTACCATGCAGCAGAGAATGGCTTTCGGTATCCGAAGTCGTAGCCCATCATGATGTTCCAGCCCGGAGGGATCGCGAATGGCTCGATGACATGCGTCCATTCCCTGTCGATGTAATGCTCCGGATCATCTCTGAATTCTTCGAAAAATGCCCCAGAGAGCGCTCCCCAGTCTCCGTCTAACCATGCCTTGCGCAGCTTTGCCGGCAGCGCTTCCAGGTGCTTTACATAGTCTGGATCTGCTGCCATGAGCGCTGTGTTGTCCGTAACCTTTGCCTGGATAAAGGAATAGTCCTCTGAGTCCTCGTAGTCCGTATACTTCCTGTCGATGAAGATCCGCCGAATGTACTGATGCCCCACGCCGCCTGGATTGCAGGTGTAGTAGATCCGCTTTAGGGATACCGTATTGCCTCGGTTGCAGGCAGCGATGATCTTTAGCTCCTCCTCGGTCCACTGCGTAGCCTCGTCCACGAAGATCACATCCCACTCGATGCCCTGTGTCTTCACCTGCAGCTCTGGTTCCCTTTGAGCAAAAACAAACTCGATCACGCTGCCATTGATCGCCGTGAAGCGCTTCTCCTGCTTGCTGTATGTCCCAAGATGCGCTCCGACGAGTGCCGGGACCAGCGTTCGGATGTGGTTTTTCTCCAGATCCGGATAGGTCCGACGGAAGATAGCAATGCGGATGCCGGGATGATCCAGTATCAGATACTTTGCTTTGGTCTGTACCGCCCACGACTTTCCGCCGCCTCTGGCACCGCCGTAGCCCACAATCCTGTGGTGGTCCGCTAGGAACAGCTTCTGCTTCTCTGATGGGCGCTGCAGGATCATCTCAGCCGCCATAGTCGTCTACTCCTTCGTACCGCACAATAACCTCTCTCGATTGCTGGACCTCTGGTGTCACGCCGTAGAACTCCGCATACTTGAGAGCTGCAGACAGCATGTCGGAAGCCTTGGTGCGCTTCTCTCTTCTGGTTACCACTCCGTCACCGTCTGTCACTTCTACCGTGTCTCCCTTTTCTCCGCTTGCGATGGATGCTAGCACCTCCAGCAGGAACGCCTTCGCCCTTGCTGCGTCATCAACAGCTTCCTCCTCGTCCTTGCGGACCTTCTCCCTGGCCTTCTCCTCGGATGCCCTGGACAGCTCCCTGTACCTATCCCCAACCTTTCCCTTCATAAGGGCGCTGGCCTTGCAGTCAATGGTGCTGTCCTTCATGTTCCCTGCATTGTATGCAGCCTTGTAGGCCTTCCGCTGGTTTCCTCCGTTCTTCAGAAGCTCCTGTATGAATTTTTCCTGTTTTGGTGTAAGATCCGCCATAACCTCCATGTCCTATACACATCATTGTGGCAATGCTGGAGGGCGCTTAATACCCCACCATGAGAAAAAGGCCGCGAAACCGCAGCCTCATCTCCTTATGTCTCTCCATGATGCATCCTTGACCTGTCCGCACTTCCTGCAGTACAGCTGCACCCTTGTTCCCTGCATCGGAGACTTGGTGTATACCCTGATATACTGGTGCTCGCAGACCGGTGTGAAGATCCTTGGCGTGTCTGTTCTTACTGCACTTGATTCCATCACTAATACCGATTCCCTTCCGCCTTTATCCATCTAAGATCTTCTCTCGCGGCTTCAACCTGCTCGGTAAGCCTCTTGACTTCTGTGGTAAGCTCGGCTTTCTCTTCCATCAGCTCGTCTACTCCCTCCGGGATATCGCCCTGATACTCGTTTCTCATGTTGATCGCGTAGTCCAGGTACCATCTCGCCTTTAGCAGATCCTCTGTGCCGCCCTTGGATTCATGCCGGTACAGATACTTGAATGCATTGCAGATACAAAATCTTTCAACAGCTTTCCATCCGAAGACCTCCTCCATTACATCGATGCATTCGAAGCTTTCGCTCTTGTAGTGCTCTGGATGGTCCACGTTCTTGAGTAGCTCCTCGTTCATCGTTCTTCCTTTCCGTTTCTATACCTCTCGATATCGTCGAACGCCCTGTAGACCTCGCATCCCATGTAACACGCCTTGCAGAAGTCCATCATGTACTCTCTCTTCTCTTGCTTGGTGGAGAAACACGATACAGTACTCTCTCCCACAAGCCCTGTGCCTCCTGCCAGATCTCCTCTGTCCTTGCACTTGATCTCCAGAGAGGTCTCCCTGTAGAAGTATGGGCACTTAACGTATGGATTCTTCTGGTACTGCGTAGGCATCTCTTAGCACCTCCAACGCTGTCTCCAAGGCTGTGATACGCCCAGAGGCCGGTATTACTACCAGCCCCAAGCGCATCTGTTCTGCCATGTCGTATAGCCACATCAATACTTCTTCATTGCTCATCCTTTTCATACCTGCGATTCCATCGGCGTAAAACCTCATGCCTGGTGTATGCACAGCTCCTGCAGCGGCAGCGCGGATTTGTGCAGACAATGTAGGTTGTTCCATCCCCTGCGTTGTACCGGATCTCCGCCTTGCTGCCGCAGAATGGACACGGCCTTACTACCTCGCTACTCATCATCCTCACCGCCATGGCAGCCGCCGCACCGGCAGTCCGCGGGGTCTTCTTTGAATCTTTCCATGGCTACGCGGTGCACAACGCGGCGCACAAGATAGCTGATCTTCCACTCATTGATCGCTACCTGCGTCATATTTCCTACTACCACTCCTGCTGCTACGCTGATAATGATTGTGATAATCTCTGCCATTGCTGTTCCTCCTGTGGGCCTTAGTTAAAAGGCAGCTCCTCATCGATTCCATCCGGAATACTCATGAATCCGTCTAGTGCGCCTTGCTGATCCTGCGGCGCTGTGTTCTGCGCCACATCATTGGTTCCTTTGCTCTCGCAGAAGGCGTGCTCCTCGGCTACCACATCCGTGGTGTAGACCTTTGTTCCGTCCTGCTTGGTATAGCTGCCGGTCTGGATACGACCTGCAATGCAGATCTTCATGCCCTTGTGCAGATACTTTTCTGCGAACTCCCCGGATTTACCGAAGGCAACGCAGTTAATGAAATCCGTCTGCCGGTTTCCATTTGCATCCTTCGTCTTCCGATCCACCGCGAGAGAATACCTCGCAACCGCTTTCGGATCACTCCCTTGCGTGTATCTCACATCCGGGTCCTTTGTCAGCCTTCCCATCAGCACTGCCTTGTTCATTCCGTCTCCTTCTCACCATCTCGGTGACATACTCCTCAATCGTCTGTACCTTCACTTCTCTTGCTCCAGATAGCTTTTCTGAAATACCTTCATCCATTCCTTGCGGCCCCACCTCTTCTCGAACTCCTGCTGTGCTATGCGCTGCAGCTCCTTGTCATAGACTCCGCGATCATGCAGGCTTGCATGGCACCTGGGGCAGAGCTGCACCGTCAATCCGTAGTGGTCCGCATTCTTTCGATTGGCTGTGCCGTGGATCATGTGATGCTCTTGAGTGGTGCCCCAGTATCCGCAGATGTAGCAGTGCCCTTTTACGTTGTTCGGAATGATGCTGTTCATCTTCCTGTGCTCCCCCATCCAGACTCTCCGCGTCCGAAGTACGCTGCATCCAGCGCGCCGCTCTCTTCCAGGTCATCCAGCAGTACAGGTATAGGCACCATCTGTACCAGCTTGTCGCCCTTCTCAAACGTGTAGTCCTCGCTGGATGTGTTCCACATACGGACCTTGATCGTGCCGCGGAAACCACTGTCCACAACGCCTCCCATGCAGATGATTCCATGGTTGACCATAAGGCCTGACTTGCTCTCCATCTTGCCGAAGGTCCCCAGCGGCAGCTGGACCCTAACGCCCAGATCCACCACCTTCTGCTCCCCTGCATGCAGCGTGAAGCCGTATGGCGTTCTCATGTCAATTCCTGCATCATCCGGATGCGCTCTGTTAATATCGTGCGCATAATCCTCAAGCATGTATCTCATTTTTCTTCTCCTTCCAGTTGTGGCAGGCCTTCTGCTGCCGTTCGTACTTGCGCGAGTAAACCTCGCACTCTACATGTGTCTTGATCACGCTGCATTTGCGCCTGTAGTAATCGCCATAAAGGCAGTTGCCGCATGTTTTCGTCGTGATCGGATGTTGGTCCAATGTCTTACGCTCCCTTCCGCGTCATTTGTCGCCTATCGCTCTACGGTATGTAGACCTAACCTGCTCTATCGTCGCGCCGTAATCGTCCGCGATTGTGGCATAGCCTTCACCGTTGTCATGCCGCCGTACAATGTCTTCCCTCTCTCTGGGTGTCCACTGCCGGTATTTCCTTTCCTTGGCGACCGGCTGTTTCTCCAGTTTTGGTTTGGGCACCGCTTTGGGCTTGGGCTTCGGCTTCGCCACTGCTTTCGCCTTTGCCTTCGCCTTTTTCGGCTGCTCCAGCGGCTTAACTCTCCACTTGAGGCGATGATCGTCCAGCCCTGCAGGCATTGGCTCTATGTAGTGATATGCTCTTGTCCGTTCTAAGAGCGGCTTTGGTCCGACTATTTTCACCGTTGCTGTCATCTCGCCCTCCATCAGTTCGCCAGGAGTCGCTGCTCCAGATCGTCCATCGCATAATCCTGTTTCTGCGCCACCTGCCATGCCTTTGGCTTATCTCTGGCCTTGCTCTCCAGTCTGTCCCAGATGATCGCCTTGTACTGCAGGCTGTCCTCAATCACCTTGCAGACTGCCTCTACGCCATGCTTGGCGGTATTAGCCTTTGCCCTGCTGACGATGCTCTTTAGATCCATCTCTGTGATAGGCTGCCTCTTTGCTACCTGGTTCGCGATCCAGTCAGAGAGCTTCTCTGCCACCTTGGGTGCGCAGCCTAGACTCTCAAGGTCGCCCTGTGAGGCTCCGACGACCGTAAAGGGGGTAGGGGGATTTATATCTTTATCAGATTCAGACTCAGATTCAGATTCAGTATCACCATGCAAGTGCATTTTTTTAGATGCACTTGCATCCTTTTGCATAGCACTTGCATTTTTCTGAGGTGCATTTCTTTGATTCCACTGGCGCTTTGCATTCTCTGAGCGCTTCTTGCATTGCTCTGCATAGCTGTCCGTATCTGCGTCCATCTGCTCTGCGATCATGCTGTAGATCGCATTAACCATCTGATCTGCTATGTCGTACTCCTTGCCGGTCTGGTGAGCACAGATAGCCTTTATGAGCTGTCCCGCCTGCTCTTCTGGCATACCTGCGATCATGGTGGCCCATGATGCGTACATTACAAATGATTTCTTGTCAGCCATCTTCTGCATCCTCTTCTGCTAGCCAATAGGCCTTGTACATTACCGGCCTGCCGTCGTCGTCCGTGTATCTCCGGTACTCGTCCTCGATCCAGTAGCCCTTCTTCTTGATGTCACATATCCGTGCTGCAAGCCTTGTGCAGCCAAATGCAGCCTTTGCGTCGTTCTGAGTGATCGCTCCCTTGGTCCGCATCCATTCCAAGATCTTCTCGTTTTGACTCCTAGTTCTCATGATATTTCTCACTCCAATATGGCTCTCCTGCCCTCACGTCTAATGCGACGATTTTCACATCCACACAGTTCCCTCTCGCGGAATACTGCTTCTGCGTGTGCTGATCATTCACCTCCGAATCATCTCCCCAGGCTTCGCCGTTGAGCGCGTCTAAGATGATCTTCGTGATATTGTCCACATCCGGCTTGATATCCGCAGGAATCATGCCGGTGCGTTTTGCAGCCTTGCGGGATTTGGAATCGCTGTCCGGGACCTTGAAGTTCGCAATGATCTCCACGGTGATGTAGTATCCCTTGGGGATTATTGCGTCCATGCCGTACTTCTTTCGGAAGACGTTTCTGACGATGCGCTCATACTCTCTGGTCTTCTCGTCGGTGTAGGCGTGACCGTTTTTTGTAAATTTGGGACGGCCCTTCCCTCTTGGCCGTCCATGGATCGTGAATTCGTACTCGATCATCTTGCCCTCCATGCCGCTGTCATCCGTGCTATTTCGTCCGGTGGCAGCGTCTCAATTCCCATCTCCTGTGCCTCATAGACAACTCCTTCGATCA
>CAVIJY010000117.1:0-14658 GCA_963643215.1 Lachnospiraceae bacterium
GAATTGAGCCCTGCGTCAGCACAGTAGATAAACTTCTTGCCGCCAAACATCTGAGGGATCTGTTTTTCAAGGGGAATAGCAAGCGTCTGCTCGTTGTCAGATCCGTTAGCAATGCACATGGAGATAGGAATCCCCTGCGCATCCATGAACAGCCCCATCTCAGATGGGGGATTAAAATGCGTTTTCATTTATATCGGATGGCATTGGAATATCTGCGGAGCTTGTCCGTACAGACCTTTTGATGTGCGATCTCATCTTTTCCCGCCTAAGCACTGCTTATCCTGTCCATTGACAGACGCCACCCATTGGTTTGAAAGTATGATTGCAATATCTCCCCCGAATCTCTGCTACGCGTATGCACACTTGGATGAGTTTTGTGCATAGAGGAGGTGTTATGCCGGACAAGGACTTACGGCTTATACCCCAGCAGGCTCGACAGGCGTGTCACTGCCGGGGAGAGTATCTTGATCAGAGACTGCTCCTCCTCGGGCGTGAGGCTCGTGCCGGTGATGCTGACAGCGCCGACCGGGATGCCTGATACTCCCAGCACCACCATACCGATGCAGTATACTCCATATTCATTTTCTTCCTTGTCCGTCGCATACTGTCTGCGGCGGATATTGCTTATGTCCTTGAGCAGGGAATGTACGTCCCTGTGCGTATATTCTGTCAGCGGACGAACCTTCATGGCGTCCCATTTCTCCATGATCTCACTGTTCGTATAGGCGGCAAGCAGTGCCTTGCCCGCGCTGGTGCAATAGAGCGGCGAGCGCGTGCCTATATTGGTATATGCGGAGAATGCGGAGCTCTTCTGCCCGATGCTTTGCAGGCACAGGAGCTGGTTGTCGTCCTCTACTGAGAACTGCGCTATGCGTCCCGTCTGAGCCGCAAGCTCGGTGAGAGCGGCATTGATGAGAGTCATCTTGTCGCGGTTTTGCGCTGCTCCCATACCGACCTCGCAGGCACGCATGGTCAGTGAGTAGCTGCCCGTCTTGGCATCGCGCTGCAGATAGCCGCACTGCACCATGGTATAGCACAGCCGCAGCAGGGAAGCCTTGCCCACGCCAAGTTCATTGTATATGTCGTTGAGGCTGGCGCTGCCCCGTCTGGAGACAAGCTCCAGTATCCTGAATGCGCGCTCCACCGCCTGTATGCTCTCTATCTTATTCTCGTTTTGCTCCATATATGTCTCCGCGATATGACAATAGTTAAATTGATACGGGTTGCTTCGCGCATGGCGCTCCCGCAACCCTTAAAATATTCGCAATCCTGAGGCAGTGGCTTCGCTTGTCGAGGCACTAAGTGCCGAAGAGAAGCGTTAGCACTGCCCATGCGATAGCTGTCCACAACTGACGAGTGCAGTAGCACGAAGTCAGAGTGGAAACAGCGAACCGCGCCTACTTGCTCATATTTTGGCGGGTCAAAAAGCCAAATCGACTCATGCAAGCAAGCTTGCATCGGCGATTTGAACCTTTTGCCCCTGTATCAACTATATTATATGCCCGTTTTATGAAATGCAAACAAAATATAGCGAAATGCAAAAATAAAGCATAGAAATTTTATACATGATAATAGAAACATAACGCTTGCAATCTGAAAAATATAGACTAAAATATGAAACAGAAGTTAAAAAAGTGAAACGCAAAACCGAGAAAATGTAAAACTAAGAAACTGCAAAATCAAGAAATCGAAACAACCATCAACTAAGCACAAGGAGAGGAAACATGGCTGAGATCATGAGAGGCGTGAAGCTGTCGATGTTCACTCAGGAGGATATGCAGCGGGTGCATGACTGCTCACTGCAGCTGCTGGCAGAGAACGGTATGCATATGCCCAGTGAGCGCGTGCTGGAGATATTTGCCAAGAACGGCTTTAAGGTAGACGGCGAGCAGGTCTACTTCACCGAGGCGCAGGTGCGCAAGGCACTGGAGAGCGCGCCGTCGCATTTTGTATTTGCCGGACGCAATCCTAAGAACAATGTGGATCTCGGCTCCGGCGAGTACGTGACCTGTACGCCCATCGGCCCCGTATATATCAGGACGCTGGACGAGGGCATGAAGGAAGGCACGCTCAAAGACGTGGCGGATCTGGTCAAGATCTATCAGGCGAGCGACATCATCAAGATCAATACGAACAACGGCGTAGAGGCGAACGATATCCCGACCGTCAACAGGCATCTGGAGATCATGCGTGCGACACTGCGAAACACGGACAAGCCCATATATACCAGACTTTTCGACTATCGTCAGATGCACGAGGCGATGGACATGATAGAGATAGCCTACGGCGTGAAGCTGGAAAGGGGCGGCGAGCACTGGTTCGCACCGGGCTCCTGTCCGTCGCTGAGCCCGATGGGCTTCAGCCGTGAGGTGCTGGACTGCATCGTGGCACTGGCAGAGAGAGGTCAGATCGTCACGCTCGGGTCGGCTACCAGCACGGGAGTTACGGGACCGATGAGGATATATGGCAGCATCACCATGCAAAATGCCGAGCAGCTGGCAGGCATCGTGCTCACTCAGCTCATCAACCCCGGCAATCCTGTCGGATACGGGGTAGCCGGATGCCCGGGCAATATGAACGGAGCCAAGTACTGCTGCGGATCACCCGGTCGTGTGATGCTGCAGGTCGGACAGATAGAGATGGGCAAGCGGTTCTACAACCTGCCCACACGTACGGAGCCGTATACGACGGACAGCACCAGCATAGACGTGCAGTGCGGTATCGAGGCATATGAGGGCACGATGTGCAACGTACTGGCGGGAGCCGACTACCATCTGGGCGAGATCGGCACGCTGGACGCGCTGATGACGGTATCCTACGAGAAGACCATCATCGATGAGGAGATCACCAAGCGCCTGCTCTATATCAAGGAGGGCATCGATGTATCGGAGGATGCGGCGAGCGTAGAGGTGGTCAAGGAGGTCGGCAGCGGCGGCACATTCCTCGTGACGGACGACACTCTGGACTACATGTACGACGCATGGTACCCGAAGATCACGAACTGGAACCGGCCGGCGGAAAAGGAGATCGGACAGGACTACGAGTATGTGATCCGCCGTGCCAATGAGGAGTGGAAGCGCAGACTGGCGGATGCACCGGAGTCGATGCTGGAGCAGGGCGTGGACGAGGCGCTGGACGAGTATGTCAAGCAGCATACGCAGGAAGTCTGAGAGCAGGTATGTCAAGCAGCATACGCAGGAAGTCTGAGAGCAGGTATGTCAGGCGGCATACGCAAAAGATCCGAGAGAGGCGGCATGACCGGACACCGGTATGCTGTATGACGGCGGTACATATTCTGCATTGAATGTAACGGAGTATAGCTGCAGGTATATCAAGGAAACAAGTATACCGAAGGTATCTCTGCGTCTCTCGTCGGAGCACAGGAAGCTATACACAGGAACAGAAGGAAGGAAAATAACATGGCAAAGGCAAGCGCGAACA
The DNA here is from genome assembly GCA_963643215.1 of Lachnospiraceae bacterium. Taxonomy (GTDB): domain Bacteria; phylum Bacillota; class Clostridia; order Lachnospirales; family Lachnospiraceae; genus Darwinimomas. The sequence continues at coordinate 3,442 of CAVIJY010000117.1, forward strand.
CGGAGCTCTGCAAGGGCTGCCGGCTGTGCGTGAACAACTGCCCCAAGGGCGCGATCAAGCCGCTGGAGACAGTGAACAAGATGGGCTATGAGATCATAGAGATAGATGAGGAGCTGTGCGTAGGCTGCGGCTTCTGCTACAAGGTCTGCCCGGACTATGTATTTACGGTTGAATGAGGAGACACAGATGGAAGAATATTCGCTGATGAAGGGCAATGAAGCCATAGCTGAGGCGGCTCTGCGTGCCGGGTGCCGGTTCTACGCCGGATACCCCATCACACCGCAGAGCGAGATACTGGAATATATGGCAGACCATATGGAGGATCGCGGAGGCGTATTCATACAGGGCGAGAATGAGATCGCCAGCATGAGTATGCTATACGGCGCGGCGGCGTGCGGCGCGAGATGCATGTCCAGTTCGTCCGGCCCCGGATTTGATTTAAAGCAGGAGGAGATATCATATCTGTCGGCAGCGGGACTGCCCGCGGTCATAGTCAACTCCATGCGGTATGGTCTGGGAGACGGCGAGATCACGGCGGGACAGGACTCCTACTGGGTATCGACGCGCGGCGGAGGTCATGGAGACAAGCGCCTCATAGTGCTGGCTCCGGCATCCGTACAGGAGTGCGCGGATCTGACATATCTGGCATTTGACCTGGCGGACAAGTACCGCAATGTAGTCGAGATACTCAGCGACGGCGCTGTCTGCCAGATGATAGAAAAGGTCTTCCTGCCCAAGGCGCGTGAGCACGATATAGATCAGTTTGACTGGACGCTCACGGGCAAGCCGCGCGGCGCAAAGAAGAACAAGGCATACAATCTCAGCTACTACATGGGATATGAGAAGTACGATGCCTATATGCGCGGCAAGTTTTGCGAGATGTTCGAGAACGAGCAGCGCTGGGAGGACTTTGAGACAGCCGACGCGCAGCTCGTGCTGGTGGCATACGGCATATCATCGCGTGTATGCCGCACGGCGGTGCGTCAGGCACGAAAAGAGGGCATGAAGATAGGACTGCTGCGCCCCATCAGCGTATGGCCCTACCCGAGGAAGGCATTTGCCGCTCTGCCCGGTACGGTGAAAGCATATGTGAGCGTGGAGATGAGCCTGACATCACAGATGGGCGAGGATATCCGGCTGGCAGACGACAGCCGCCCGCTGTATGCATATCTGACATCCAAGGAGCTGCCGGCGGCAGAGGGCATCATCGCGTACTGCAAGGAAGTCCTCGCAGGCAAAGCTGTACCAACGGAGGTGATTTGAGATGGCAGTACTGAAAAAACCTGAATCTATCATAGCGACAGCCGGCTACTGCGGCGGCTGCGGACATGGAGTGGTACAGCGTCTGATAGCCGAGAGCATAGAGGAGCTGGGTCTGCAGGATCATGTGATCGCCTCTGTCGATATCGCCTGCGCCTTCTGGTCACAGGATGCGCTCGACTACGAGTTCATCGCCGGACCGCATGGCAGATGCGCAGCGGTAGCGACCGGCATCAAGAAGGTACGCCCCGATGCGACGGTATATGTGCATGCCGGTGACGGATGCTCATATGTCATCGGACTGGCAGAGACATTTTACGCGGCTATACGTGATATCCCCATCACGATGATCGTGGTCAACAACGGCATATTCGGCATGACCGGAGGTCAGATGAACCTTGCGACCACGCTGATAGGCGACAGGACGCTCAGCAGCAAAAAGGGACGCAAGAAGGAGACCATGGGTCAGCCCGAGGATATGCTCAAGGCTATGTCGGGCTTTGACGTGGAATATCTCGCACGCGGCGCTATCTACGATGTCAAGCATATCGAGCAGACCAAGCGCATGATCAGGCAGGGCTTTGAAAATCAGCGTGACGGCAGAGGTTTTTCTCTCATCGAGGTTCTCTCTCCGTGCCCGACGAACTGGAAGATGACACCGGTGGACGCTATGGAGAAGATAAAGACGCAGACCGAGCTGGTATTTCCGGTAGGCGTATACAAGGACAGGAGGCAGGAGAGCAATGGCTGATATCATCATCGCAGGCTTCGGAGGTCAGGGTGTGCTGACAGCCGGCAAGATACTGATAGATGTGGCTGCCCGTCAGGGAAAGAATGTCAGCTGGACATCCTCCTACGGTGCGGAGATGCGCGGAGGCACCGCGAGCTGCAGTGTAGTCATCTCCGACGAGGAGATCGGCAGCCCCTACCCCACGCAGCTGGATATACTGCTCGCGCTCAACGAGCCTTCATATGAAAAGATGATAGGCAAGATGCGCGACGGCGGCATCGTGATAGTTAACAGCTCTCTGGTGGGGGAGCGTGAGTATCCGAAAAATGTACAGGTCTGGACGATACCGGCGACCGATCGCGCCAATGCTGCCGGCAACGGACGCGCGGCGAATATCGTGATGCTGGGAGCCATGATCAAGGCATCGGGGCTTATGGACTCCGAGAGCTTCGCGCAGGGACTGGATCAGTACTTCGGCAAGAAGGGTCATGCCAATCCCAAAAATCTGGAGTGCTATCACATCGGATATGACGAGGCAGTAATGGCACAGTAAGGTCGGGTCAGACCAAGCAAGACAAAGTAAGAACAAGCAAGACCGGTCAGCGTGCTGACCGGTGCACTGAAGAAACGAGAAAGGACGAGAACCGTATGGATCTCAGCAAGCTGCTCAAGCCGCGTACCGTAGCCATAGTCGGAGCCAGTGAGAAGGCTGGCTTCGGCGGTGATACAACGCGTAACTATCTGAAATTTTCCAAGAACCTGGATCAGCTCTATCTGGTCAATCCGGGTCGTGATACGATATTCGGTCACAAGGCATATCACTCGCTGGCAGAGATCCCGACTGATGTGGATCTGGTGATACTGTGCACGCCGCAGAAGACCATCATCGACCTGCTGGAGCAGGCGGCGGCAAAGCACTGCGGCGGCGCGGTGGTATATGCCAGCGGATACAGCGAGATCGGCGCCGAGGGCAAGGTGCTACAACAGGAGCTGGTGGCGCGCGCCGATGAGCTGGGCATCGCCGTCATGGGACCCAACTGCGCGGGCTTTGCCAATTTCGTGGATGGCATATTTGCATTTGCCTTCCTCGTAGAGGAGCGCTCCAGACACGGCAATATCGGCATGGTATCGCAGTCGGGGCAGGTGGCGCTCGGAGGACTGGACAGCCGCACGATGGGCTTCAGTCATGTGATCGCCTCCGGCAATTCCTGCAATGTGAAGGTCGAGGACTATCTGGACTTCCTAGTGGACGATGAGGATACCAAGGTCGTCGCGGCATACATGGAGGGGATCACCAATCCGACGCTGCTGACGCAGACACTGCGCAAGGCGGCATTGAAGAAGAAGCCCGTAGTCATATTGAAGACCGGGCGCAGTGCCAAGTCGCAGGAGCTGGCGGCATCGCATACGGGATCGCTGTCCGGCGCGGATAAGGTGCTCAGAGCGGTATTTCGCCGCTACGGCGTCATAGAAGCGACGGATCTCGAGGATCTCATGGCTATATCGACCACGCTGTCATGGCTGGGCGAGATGCCGCAGGGAGAGCGCTGTGTATTCATGAACGTATCCGGCGGAGAGGCGGGTGTGACGGCAGATCTGGCGGATGAGTTCGGTATACCGCTTGCATCATACAGCCCGGATACTCTGGCACACTTAAAGACACTCGTACCCTACTACGGCAATGTGAATAATCCCTTTGATATGACGGCATCCATCGGCTACAACACTCCTGTCATGGTCGATGCCCTAAAGACCATCTCGGCGGACGACGGCGTGGACGCGATAGTGATCGCATATACCATCACTCCCGAGGTATGGGACGATACCATCACGCATATGGTGGAGGCGGCGTCCATCGCGAGCGGGGAGCCGGGCATGAAGAGCATCTTCTGGCTGCCCTTCATCGAGCATACGAGAGATAAGGAGAGCGCCGACGCGCTGCGCAAGGCGCAGGTGGGGCTGCTCCCTACCGGACGCTACGGCTGCTCCGCCCTCAAGAAGATACTGGACTACGCGACATGGCATTTCGAAGACTTCACGGCGGCTATCCCGGGCGTGAAGTTCGGCGCAAAGAGCTCCCTGAGCGAGTACGAGAGCCTGTGCTATCTGCGCGCGCACGGCGTGACGATCCCGCCGCAGGCAGTGGCCGCGACGGCAGATGAGGCAGCGGAGGCAGCGAAGATGCTGGGATATCCGCTGTCGGTCAAGATTCACTCGGCAGATATACAGCACAAGTCCGATGTAGGCGGCGTCAGGCTGGGTATCCGCGACGAGGGCGAGCTGCGGGTTGCATTTGACACAGTCATGGATAACTGCAGGAAGAACGCGCCGCAGGCGCGGCTGGAGGGAGTGCTCCTAAAGCCGATGCTGAAAACCGGCGTCGAGATGATCATCGGCGTGAACAACGACAAGGACTTCGGTCCGCAGGTGATGGTAGGTATGGGCGGAATATTTGTAGAGCTTTTCAAGGATGTACAGCTGGCACCCGCTCCGCTGACACGTGGGCAGGCGATGGATATGATCAGATCGCTCAAGGCATTCCCACTGCTGGACGGATACCGCGGCGGCGCAAGGTGCGACGCGCAGGCACTGGCGGATCTCTTGGTAGATATCAGCAGGATGGCGGCGGACGGCAAGGACGAGATACGCGAGCTGGATATCAACCCCGTCTTCGTCACGGAGGACGGCGTAGCCATAGCGGACGCGCTGCTCGTGCTCAACGCGCAGGAGGGCTGATATGACAGGCAGAGCAGGGAGTATCCTGCGCAGCGAGGGGAGGGCGGTCACACAGATATTTATCGGGTGCCTTCTGTACGCGCTCTCCGTGGTGCTCTTTATCGACCCGGTGCATATCATACCCGGCTCCGTGACGGGTATCGCCGTGGTGGTCAAGGCACTGACCGGATTCCCTATCGGGATGCTCAATCTTATCGTCAATGTACCGATGGTCATCTGGGCGACAGTCAAGATGGGCAAGAGGATACTCATCTATACCGGACTGACGGTGCTGCTCAACTCTGTGATGATGGACGCTCTGGCATGGCTCCCCGCCATGACCACGGATATGTTCCTCGCGAGCGTGTTCGGAGGAGTGGTGATGGGTATCGGGCTGGGGCTGATACTGGATGCCGGAGGCAGCACGGGAGGCACTACGCTGGCGGGGCATCTGGTGCTGAGAAGTCATCCTGATATACCCATGGGCGATGTGCTGATGGTGGGAGACTTTATCATCATCACGCTCGGCGCGGTCTTCATGAAGGACTGCGAGCTGCTGCTGTGGTCTATCGTGGATCTGTATGTATGCGTGGTCGTGATCAACAAGACCATGTACGGCTGGCTGAAGAAGAGCCGCGAGGCGGGATGCAGCGCACCAGAGCAGACGAGCGCATAGGATATATCTGCTCGCCTCAGCAGATAATATGAGGCAGGATAAGTATGAGGAGGAAAATGCTTATGAAAATGGAGGAGCTGGTAAGCAGGCAGGCGTCTCCCGCGCTGGGACCGTACTGCCACGGGAGAAGGCTGGGAGATCTGATCATCACGTCCGGACAGATTCCGCTGACCAAGGACGGAGAGTTCGTGCACGAGATTAAGGCGGCCACCAAGCTCGTGCTGGGCAATCTTCTGAGCATCGTCGAGGCGGGAGGCGGAAGCCTAGAGACGGTAGCCAGGGTAGATGTGTATCTGAAGGATCTGGCGGATTTTGACGCGATGAACGAGGCATATGCCGAGTTCTTCGGAGATCACAGACCGACGAGAGTATGTGTGCAGGTAGCCGATATTGCGGAGGGTGCTCCCATCGAGGCGGCTATGATCGCGATGGCGCAGTAGAGGGGAGCGTATAGATGTTAAGTATACTGATTGCACTCGCCGTACTGTGCTATGGATGCTTTAAGGGTCTGTCTACGCTGTGGATGGCGCCTCTATGCGCGATCATCGTAGCGACGCTGAGCGGACTTGATGTATTTACGGCATTTACCCAGACATATATGGGCGGGTTTGCTGAGTTTACCGAAGGCTATCTCATGATATTCATGTTGGGGGCGATCTTCGGCAAGCTGATGGAGATCAGCGGCGCGGCACATTCTATCGGTGCCGCCGTAATCAAGCTGGTGGGCAGGAAAAAGGCTGTACTTGCAGTGATTATTTCCTGCTCCATCATGACATACGGAGGCATCTCCCTGTTTATAGTCATGTTTGTTATCTATCCGATAGCAGCGGCAGCCTTCAGGGATGCGGATATCCCGCGATGCCTTTTCCCCGGAGCATATGCTGCAGGCTGTTATACATTTACCATGACGGCACTGCCGGGATCTCCTCAGATTCAGAATCTGATTCCTACACAGTATTTCGGGACGACTGCCGCAGCAGCGCCTGTGATGGGTTGCATCGCCTCCGTGCTGTTTCTGATATTCAGCATCATATGGATGGACATGAGAGAGAAGAAGCTGAAAAAAGCGGGACTTGGATGGACAGAACACACGCAGGCGACCTCAGCTGCGGAAATCAAGGATATGCACCCGATGGTTGCGGTCCTGCCGCTTTTGACGGTCGTTGTGGTGCTGAATATATTGAAGCAGGATGCGGTCATCGCACTTGCGTGCGGGGTAATTGCGGCTATCCTGTGCGGACTGAAGAATGTGAAGATACCGCAGTTTATAGAGGCGTTTAACTCGGGCGCGGTGGAATCTCTGGAGATATCGCTGATCACATCTGCCGTAGTCGGCTTCGGGTCAGTGGTCAAGACCGTACCGGCGTTCAACAATCTGGCGGACGCGGTATTTCAGCTGCCAATCAGCCCGCTGCTGGTCATCTTTATATCTATCAATGTGCTGGCGGGTATCTGCGGTTCGGCATCAGGCGGCATGAGTATAGCCTTGTCCGCACTTGGCGACAAGTTCATAGCGCTCTCCGAGAGCACGGGTATCCCGCTTACGGTATTTCACAGGATAGTCTCGCTGTCATCGGGCGGACTTGATACGCTGCCTCCGGGCGCGGCGGCGCTGCTCAAGTACTGCGGGTGCAGCTTCAAGGAAAGCTATATCGATGTATTTATGATAAGCGTTATCGCACCTATCTGTATCACGCTGTTCTGTATACTTTTAGCCAGTTTTGGACTGACATTCTAGCGAACGTCACAAACACGGGCATACAGCAAGTCGTGATATCCGGCCGGCCGTAAGTCGGCGGTCACACTACGAAAGAGAGGATACTTATGGGAATCAGAAGAATGTTTGATGCGGTAGAGTTCCACGAGGGCGAGCCGATGCGTGTTATCACCAGCGGAGCTCCGTCCATCCCGGGAGCGACGGTATATGACAAATGTCAGTGGCTCAAGGAGCACGATGATCAGATACGGCTGATGATGCTGCGTGAGCCCAGAGGCATACCGGCGACATGCGCCAATCTGCTGGTCAATACCAATCGCGATGACTGCGAGGCGGGATATATCATCATGGAGCAGGTGGAGTATCCGATGATGTCCGGCGGCAATACCATAGCCGTGGCTACGGTTCTCTTGGAGACCGGCATGATACCGATGACCAAGGAGATCATGGAGTTCAATCTTGAGGCACCTGCCGGGGTAATCCATATCAAGGCGCAGTGCGATCTGGCGAAGCGTAAATGCGTCAAGGTTGAGTTTGAGAATGTGCCTGCATTTGCAGTGTATATAGACAAGGAAATTGATGTTCCCCATGTGGGCAAGGTAAAGGTAAATATAGCGTGGGGCGGTATGTTCTACTGCCTGATAGATGCTACGCAGTTTACGGACTACGGTCCCAACGGACTGGAGCTCAAGCCGGAAAACGGCAAGGACATCTCCAAGCTGTCATCATTGATCACGACTGCTGCTATCGAGCAGTGTCCGGTGGAGCATCCTGACTATCCGGGTGTCGGCATCACTCTGTCGGTAATGTTCCAGCCTCCGGTGACAGAGGGTACGTATATGCGTACTTCCAACTGGTACGCGACCGGCAAGGTAGACTTTGATGATCCCCAGACATGGACGGGCGCTCTTGACCGCGGAGTGTGCGGTACGGGATGCTGTGCGCTTATGGCGGTAGAGCATGCCAAGGGCAGACTGAAGGTAGGCGAACCCTTTGTCAATGAGGGACTGCTGGGCATCCAGTTTGACTGTCATATCGTAGAGGAGATCGACGATTTCTACGGACACAAGGCTATCAAGCCGGCTGTCGCGGGCGGCGGCTGGATATATGGCTACAGCAAATGGGTGCTCGACGAGGACGACCCGTTCCCCAACGGCTTTACGATCGGTGATATCTGGTAAGTGGGGGGGCAGGGAAAATGGACGATTTCTTCAAAAAAGTAGATAAAGATGAATTTGTAGTCCCGGCCTTGCTTACTCTGGCTATTCTGATAATAGGTGTTGTTGCACCGCAGGCATTGGGCAGGATGATAGACGGACTGTTCGTCTTCGTGACTAATGATCTGGGATGGTTTTATGATCTCGGGATCGCTGCGCTGCTGATATTCTGCTTTTGGGCGGGATTTAGCCGTGTCGGACAGATCAGGCTCGGAGGCAAGGACGCGAAGCCGAATATGAGCATGATGTCCTGGATAGCTGTCACATTTACATCAGGTATGGCTCTAGGCGTCGTATTCTACGGCGTCGGCGAGGGGCTCATGAATTACTGCGATTTCCCGAAATTTGCTGGGATCGAGTCACTGACTCCGGAGGCGGCGGAAAATGCACTGGCATATGTATTTTTCCACTGGGGCTTCCACCCGTATGCTATATATTGCGGATCGGGTCTCGGGTTCGCATTCGTGTACTGGAATACAAAAAGACCGTTTGCACTGTCGTCGGGTCTCTTCCCGTTCCTCGGAGAAAAGGGTGAAAAGGGACTGCCGGGCAAGATGGTCAACTGGCTTTGCATGTACATCATGGTAGCAACTCTCGGAGTGAACGTCGGCATGGCCACGCTTCAGATAGACGCAGGGCTTCGATACGCCACGGGACTGGAGATATCGCAGACGCTGATGGCTCCGATCATCATCACGGTGATAGCTGTCACCGGCATCACCTGTGCGGCTTCGGGTATACACAAGGCTATCAAGTACGTATCAACGGCAAACATGGTTGTTTTCATAGTGCTGGTGGGGTGGGCATTTATCTTCGGCGGCACCAGATTTACCATAAACAATATGGTGACATCCATCGGATCCTATCTGAAGATTCTGGTTCCCTACTCCTTCTATCTTGAGCCTGCATATCAGACCGGGTGGGTGGGCGGATGGACACTGTTCTACTGGGCATGGTGGCTGACAGTGGCTCCGCTTACGGGACTGTTTCTGATGAAGCTCGCCAAGGGTCGTACGATTCGCGAGTTTGTCATGGTCAACATGTTTATACCTATCGGATTTATAGTGATATGGTTCGGAACATTCGGTTCATCGGCTATCTATCAGGAGATGAACGGAGCCGGTATCTGGAACGATATCCAGACATATGGTTTCCCTGTGGCACTGTTCTCGTATCAGAAGAATCTGCCATTGCCTGAGATCATGACGGTGATAGGCTTTGCGGCCATCTTCATGTCCTTTATCACACAAAATGAATCCATGGTCTACGCTATGGCCGGAATGACCGCGATGGACAGATCCGAAAATGAGATAGGCGAGCAGAAGTCCCCGTTGTTCCTCAAGATATTCTGGGGCGCAGCCATTGCATTGATGGGTTATATACTTCTGCTGTCAGGCGGTCTGGACTCAGTTCAGCACTCGGTACTGGTGCTGGGGATACCGGTAATGATCATACTGCTTATCAATGCAGCAAGCTTTATCAAGGCAACGACGCACAGAGAGATCTATGATCTGACGCTGACGCAGGAGCAGAGAGAGCGCCTGCTGAGAGAAAAGGAATAGATGATAGCGGCGTCGCCGAGACGGTGATACAGCACCGGCAGTATACAGCATCTAGCATAGGAGATAATGTCGAAGGGTCAAGCCTCCTCATACAAGCGTGCTTGCATCTGGGGTTGGAGCCTTTCGGCCTTGATATACGGATTCTCCCATTCACTAAAAAGCCTTTAACTATCTCCTAGCTGTGCATACAAGTTTCCCTCTTAACACAAGAGCCCTCCCGATAGGCCCATCGGGAGGGCTCTTGTCATATGACAAGTTACAGTGTAAAATTCACTTGATGTACGTCAAGTGAAACCAGACAACGCCAGGTGATCACAAGCATTGCCAAACAACGCCAAACAATGACCCGTAGAGAGAGGAGCATATATGCAGCTGATAAAGGAAAAACAGAATCTGACATATCTGTCATGGTCGGTTTATCGCCATTCCTCCGGGACTGCCGGCTCCTTCCTGAAAGCATATTCCGAGCTGGGCGGGAGGAAGACCTACTACAAACTCTCCAACTTTGACAGAACGCGCGGCATCATAGGTCATGAGTGTGTGAATGAGCTGATAGTTGACAGGCTGCTGACGATACTTGGGATTCCTCACGTACCATATCAGCTGATCCACGCGGATGTGCTCATAGACGGCAGGGAGCATGAGGTATATCTGAGCGCCTCGGAGGATTTTAAGGAAAGGAACGAAACAAAGATTGCTCTGGATGCATACAAGTCGCTGGAGGCAGAGCCGGGAGAATCTGCGCTTGATTTCTGTGTCCGCATGGGCTGGGAGGAGTATATATATCAGATTCTTATCGTGGACTATCTGATTCTGAACCGCGACCGGCACGGAGCCAATATCGAGGTACTGCGCAACAGCAGGAGGAAGACGGTTCGTCTGGCACCATTGTTTGACCACGGGCTGTCATTGCTTTGCAGCTGTGAGGATGATGATGTAGCGGCTGTATTTGACGTGACGGCAGACAGAGCGTGCAATAACTATATAGGATCGAGATCGACATGGGACAATCTGAGCATTATCCCGAGGGATAAAATGCCTGAACTCGCCCCGCTTCGCGAAAGTGACAGACAGATGCTGATGGACGGGCTGGACGGCGTGATCTCTCAGGTATTTCAGGACAGGATATGGGAGATGATCTGGAAAAGGTGGTGCGCATATGAGGACATTTGCCGTACGAGATGAATCGGCTAAGGAGCAGAAGGATCTGGCGTACCTGCTGTATTACGAGCAGGCAAAGCAGTTCTATATCGAGTTGCCAGATGGCGCGGACATCTGGGAGACACCGCTGCTGCTGGATTCATTTGTGAAGCGCGGGGAGACCACGGTCAATTCCTACT
>CAVIJY010000118.1:0-9463 GCA_963643215.1 Lachnospiraceae bacterium
GAACAAACATGTATTCAAAGCTAGAAATGAAGTTAGAGGGCGCATCGGATATCTCCAATCAGATGTCATCCACATTTCATGGGGCCCTGATGGAGCTGCTGCCGGAGGAGTATGCGGAAAAACTCCATGAGTCCGGACTGCATCCGTATACACAGCATCTGGAGCGACGCGCAGACGGATGGTACTGGATAGTCAGCGCCTTGAATGAGCAGGCGACAGCTGTCATCCTGCAGGACGCGCTGCTGCGACTGGACGAAATAGAGATCAAAAGACATGAGAAGCGTCTGGCGATAACACAGAGAAAATATCACGAGCTGTCAGAAAAGGATCTGGCGCAGAGCTTTTATGAGCAGGACGGCAGCAGATATATATCTGTCAGATTTGTAACGCCGACTGCATTTAAGCGGGACGGGCAGTATCTGAACTATCCTGATATTCGAAGCATATATCTTAATCTGATGAACAAATACGATGCCTGCAGCGAGCGCGACAGCCTGAGAGATGAGGACACACTGGAGCAACTTGTGCGAAGCACGACACTGGCAAGATATCGGCTGCACAGCACCATATTCAGCCTGGAAGGGATACGGATCCCGTCATTTGCAGGTGAGCTGACGATGCGTATCGGAGGGACGAGGACGATGTGCAGCTTTGCGGGAATGCTTTTCAGATTCGGGGAGTATTCGGGGATAGGCATCAAGACCTCGCTGGGAATGGGAGCTATCGAATTGCTCCAAAACTGATAGGGATGAATCGTGGATGCGGTCGGTATGAGTTCAGGGCGAGTCAGTATGGTATGAGGAGCGGACAATAATGGACGACAGACAGATAAAACTGGTCATAGGCAGTCTCCTGCATGACATCGGGAAGATTGCATATCGAGCCGGAGATGGGAGAAACCACAGTCAGAGCGGATATGATTTCCTGAAGGAGCATGCCATGCATCCGGATGATGAGATCCTGAACTGTGTGCGCTTTCATCACGGGGCGAAGTTGAAAGGTGCATCTATACCAGACGACTCCCTTGCCTATCTGACATATTTTGCGGACAATATATCCTCCGCTCTGGACCGGCGTGAGGCTATGGAGGCGGAGGACGGCTTTGACAAGACCGTGCCGCTGGACAGTGTCTTCAATCTTCTGAATCAGAATAACGGAAAATCACATTATGCGCATCATGTCTTAAATCCTGATGTCGCCATTCCGTATCCCACACAGGACAATGTCGATATGGATGAATCCTTCTATACGGGGATATTGTCGCATATCGATGAAAACCTGAAGGGACTGGAGATCAGCGAGGAATATATCGGATCGCTTCTGTCAGTGCTTGAGGCAAACCTGTCATATATTCCGTCATCCACCAGCAGGAGAGAGCTGGCGGATATATCGCTTTACGATCATGTAAAGCTGACGGCGGCTATCGCAGAATGTCTGTACCAATATTGCGTGGCAGAAGGCATCACCGACTACAAAAAGAGCTTTTTCTCAGGCGAGGATGAAGCCAGACGGGCAGAAAAGGCATATCTTCTTTACTCGATGGATATGTCCGGCATCCAGAAGTTTATATATACCATCAGCAGTGAGGGAGCCTTAAAGGGACTTAGGGCGAGGAGCTTCTATCTTGAGATACTGATGGAGCATATCATAGACGAGCTGCTGATGAAGCTGCAATTATCGCGCGCATGTCTTATATATTCCGGAGGCGGGCATTGCTATCTGCTTCTGCCTCATACAGACCATGCCAGACAGACGGCAGAAGAACATTGCAGAGAGGTCAATCAATGGTTCATGCGGCAATTCGGCATCGCGCTGTATATCGCAGGAGGATATGCTGTCTGCAGTGCGGATGATTTCTGCAACAAGCCGGAGGGCAGCTATCGTGAGCTGTTTATCAGCATTTCCCGTATGATATCCGTCAAGAAGAGTCATCGCTACTGTGCAGAAGATATACTGCGTATGAATAATGCAGGCAGGAGCGGGACAAGGGAATGCAGGATATGCAGGAGAACTGATGATGAGCTTGATGACAAGGGGTGCTGCCGTATCTGCTCTGCGTTAAACCACCTGTCGGCGGAGATACTGCATGAGGACTATTTTATCGTCATGACCGAGCCGTATGAACAGTCGTTGCCTTTGCCGTGCGGTCGCTATCTGACGGCAGGAGGTGAAAGAAAACTCAGGCAGATGATGGAAAGTGATGCCTATGTGCGTAGCTATACTAAGAACAAGCTATGCACCGGAAAGCATGTGACTACAAAGCTCTGGGTAGGCAACCATCAGACGGGAGATACCTTTGAAGAATATGCAAAAAGCGCCAGAGGGATCGACCGATTGGCTGTACTGCGCGGAGATGTTGATGATCTGGGGCATGCTTTCGTGAACGGCTTTCAGAGAGAGCAGGAGGGCGGACGTTACGCTACGCTTTCCAGAACAGCAGCACTCTCCCGACAACTTTCACTGTTTTTCAAGCTTCATCTGAACCAGATTCTGGAGCACGGAGAAAGCAGCATCTTTTCGGACAGCGGCAGCAGGAAGCTATGTGTGGTTTATTCCGGCGGCGATGATGTGTTCCTCGTAGGGGCATGGAATGATGTCATAGATGCGGCGCTGGATCTGAGAAATGCCTTTGAACGCTACACGCAGGGCACGCTTACGATATCCTGCGGTATCGGACTGTGCACCGACTCATATCCGATAAATCGCATGGCTGCGGAGACCGCGGAGCTGGAGGAGTATTCCAAAAGGCTCCCGGGCAAGGATGCGATCACCCTGTTTGATAAGGACGGACGGTATCCGTGGAATCAGTATAAAAAGGAGGTCCTGCAGGAGAAATATCAGGCAGTTTACAGCTATATGACCTGCACAAGGCAGCGGGGCAAGGCATTCCTGTATCATTTGCTGGAGTTGCTGCGTGATGCGGAGCATCCGTCGCAGGGGGGCACAGGCAAGCCTAGGTTTAATAGAGCAAGATTTGTCTATTATCTGTCACGGATGGAGCCGGAGACGAACCGCCGCCAGACAAGGGAAGAGCAGCAGTCGGAGATGGAGGCTTATCGTACATTTTCCGGAAAGATGTATGGCTGGTCATTGGACGCAGAGGACAGAAGGCAGCTGATAAGTGCGATCTATCTGTATGTATATCTGACGAGAGAAAAGGAAGGAGACCGTGAGGCATGACAAGAGAGTGCAGCATCAATGAGTCCAATTATGTGGAGGTAGCGGAGGCAAAGATAAAGGAGCTTAAAAAAAACAACACCAAGCCTCAGTCCAACGGGCGGATAACGGTCAGTATCGTTTCCACATCCAAGATACGCGGGCTTCTTTCGATGGTATCGGATATATACAATGATGTATTGAATGAAACCGGGGAGCTGCTGAACTCCGATACTGTCGCTCGTATCAATTATATGAAGGTTCACTTCTACTATGAGGCGGGGCGCGAGAAGCTGGTTAAGGAATTTCTGGAGACAGCAGAGATATTTCCATTGATTGAGGCGATCAGGGGGAAGAGAAGCGGGTTTATCCTGTTCAGCCGATATATGGAGGCTTTGGTTGCATTTCGTAAGTATTATGTGGGAAATGATGATTGAGAGGAGTGACGGTCATGTTTGCTAAGATTGAGATAACGGGGATCCTTGAAGTTGTAACAGGTCTGCATATAGGAGGCAGCAGCGCCTTTGCGGCGATAGGAGCAGTGGACTCGCCGGTGATCAAGGATCAGATAAGCGCAGATCCGATCATACCCGGGAGCAGCCTGAAGGGCAAGCTGAGGACGCTTCTGGCAAAGAAGTACAATGAGACGGTCGCCTCCAGTCCGAATCAGGACGCGGAATGTATCACAAGCCTGTTCGGTACCGCAGCAGACGGAAGACCGAGACCGGGGCGGCTCTTGTTTACGGATATGTATCTGACCGAGGAGAATAAGGAAAAGCTATCACGCCACAATATCTCTCATCCGGTCGAGGTAAAGTTTGAAAATTCCATCAATCGTGCTACTGCTGTGGCAAATCCCAGACAGATCGAGCGCGTGATCCGGGGCGCGCAGTTCAGGCTGAATCTGGTCTATGAGACGCCGGATCCCGAGTATACGCCGGATCCTGAGAGACAGATAGTGGAGGATTTCAGGCTCCTGTGTGACGGCCTCAGGATGATGCAATATGACTATCTGGGCGGCAGCGGATCAAGAGGCTACGGAAAAGTATGCTTTAAGGAGCTGTGTGCCGAGGCAGTGATCGGTGAAGTGGATGAAATGATAATGGATGAGTGCAACAGTCTTCTTGCAGCAGTCTGAGATAATCATGGGATCGGGACGAGCTATGAATTACAAGATATGCAAACTGGAATTTGATACTCCCGTGCACTTCGGCAGCGGAGCGCTGAGTGATGCGGGGAAGACCTTTTGTGCGGATACTCTGTTTTCGGCGCTGTATCTGGAGGCGATGAAATCAGGACAGGAGGAAGAGCTGCTGAGTGATGTAAGAGACGGCAGGCTCCTTTTCTCCGATGCATTCCCCTATATACACGAGGAGTACTATCTGCCCAAGCCGATGGTCTATATAGAACCCAAGGATGCCGGTGACTCTGTTCAAAAAAAGAAATATAAAAAGCTGGAATATGTCCCTGTATCTGCGCTGCATACATATCTTCAGGGAGAAATGCCGGAGGACGGCTGGGGGCTTGACCGGCTCGGGCAGGCAAGCAGCCAGGTGATGACTGCTGTGAGAGGCGGAGAGGACGCTATGCCATATGTCGTAGGCAATTACAGATATGCAAAGGGATGCGGTCTGTACTGCATCATGGCATATGAGAGCGAGGATGATCTTTATCTGGCGGAGGATCTGATGATGAGCCTTTCCTATACGGGTATCGGAGGGAAAAGATCCGGCGGCAAGGGGCATTTCACCTTCAAGTACGGCAAGGGTACATCGGGGCTGGAAGACCTGCTGGGCAGAACAGCAGGCGGGACGAGCATACTGCTGTCGTCAGCACTTCCCAAAGAGGATGAGCTGGAGACGGCGCTGGACGGAAGCACGTATCTTCTCCAGAAAAGGTCGGGATTCATCCTGTCGGAGACCTATGCGCCGGAGCAGCGCAAGAAAAAGGATCTTTTCACTATGCAGGCGGGCTCTTGCTTTGTGCATAGATTTGAGGGTGATATCTATGATGTCTCGATGGGAGGAGCACATCCTGTTTACCGCTATGCGAAAGCCATCTTTGCGGAGATATAGGTGGAGAATATGAAGGATTATCTGCAGCATTACACAATGAAGCTGACGGCACTGGCACCGATCCACATAGGCAGCGGACGGATGATCGGCAAGAAAGAGTATATACAGCACGGGATAAGCGCGCCGGTGATGATCCCGGATCAGAGTCGGATGTTTCACGATATATGCCTGCTGCACAAGGAAAAAGCCTTTGAGGACTTTATGCTGAATAGCAGCAATCGAGGCTCGCTTGATGAATGGCTCACGCAGCAGCGAATCGATAAGACACGTGTCCAGAAGTGGATCAGCTATTCACTGGATGCGGGGGATGCATTCATCAGGACGAACGGAAGTGAATCCACTCCCAAGGGTATCCAGTGCTTCTACAAGGATGCATACGGAATGCCGTATATTCCGGGAAGCAGCCTCAAGGGGTTTATACGAACGGCGCTGCTGGTGCGTGAGGTGAAGCGGCGTCCTGAGAAGTATGGAAGATTGCTGCAGGAGCTGGAGGATGCCGCCCCGCGGGGAGGACAGAAACGCAACTATTTGGCGTCTCAGACAAAGAGAATTGAAACTCAGGCTTTTCATACATTGGAACGACCGGAGACCAAGATGACTGATGCGGTGAACTCCGTGATGTCGGGTCTGATCGTTGGAGACAGCAGGGAAATACAGGTCTCGCAACTGGCTCTGTGCCAGAAGATAGACTACTCTCTGGGACACAAGGAGAAGCCGCTCCCCATCCTGAGGGAAGCGCTGAAGCCCGGCACAGAGGTCTTATTTGATCTGACGATCGACACGCAGGTGCTGCCGTACAGTATAGGAGATATCATGGAGGCACTTGATGCTTTTCAAAAAGACTGCTATGAATATTTTTACAGGAGATTCGGAAGAGGCAGGGACGCTGAGGGCATAGTATGGCTGGGCGGCGGCGCAGGTTTCCTGTCTAAGACGATCCTGTACAGTCTGTATGGAGAGGAGGCGGTGAAAATCACGGATCATGTATATCGCTCGACCATGAGTTCCCAAATATACAGGAATCATCATCATGAGGATGATATCGGTCTGGGTATAGCGCCGCATGTCTGCAAATGCACGAGATATCAGGGAAAGCTGTACGATATGGGCATGGGAAGGCTGGAGGTCGCGCAGGAGCCGGAAAGGTGAGAATGATGAGATTTGCGCCGCAGCTTGATTTTACTGGCTTTCACGGGATTTTAGACTTTGAATACGGTATCGCCGGAGGCGGAGCGGCGTTTGCGCCGCAAAACGCCTCGGGAGGCACCGTAAACAGGGCACTTGCAGAGGCAGGATAGAGAAAGACATGATCCCCATAGGGGACGGAAACATTCATGTTTATATACCTATTCGTTTGAATGTATGCTATAGAGAAAGACATGATCCCCATAGGGGACGGAAACCTTCTGCGGGATATAGTGGAAAATACATTGGCGGCATTGGATAGAGAAAGACATGATCCCCATAGGGGACGGAAACGTCTGATAGACCAGCCGTTCATCGTTCGACCGGACTGATAGAGAAAGACATGATCCCCATAGGGGACGGAAACAGTTATTCACTTGTATCACTGTTCGGCAGTTTATAATAGAGAAAGACATGATCCCCATAGGGGACGGAAACAGGACAGCAAGAACCCGCAGCAGGGTTACAAATACAATAGAGAAAGACATGATCCCCATAGGGGACGGAAACCGGACTCAACTGTGGGGAGTACGGAGAGGGCGAAGGATAGAGAAAGACATGATCCCCATAGGGGACGGAAACGCGGGGTTGACTGCGTTCATAACTGCGTCAATGCCCCATAGAGAAAGACATGATCCCCATAGGGGACGGAAACAGCTCCAGCCATTGCCCGGTTAGTTCATACAATGTCGCATAGAGAAAGACATGATCCCCATAGGGGACGGAAACACTTGAGGCCTTTGACGATCCTCGCAAATTCCTCCCATAGAGAAAGACATGATCCCCATAGGGGACGGAAACTTTTTTGTCTCCGCACTTGATGAAAAAATAAAAATAGAGAAAGACATGATCCCCATAGGGGACGGAAACTGTTTTTCATATTGTACCTCTTCTTTCTAATTATAGAGAAAGACATGATCCCCATAGGGGACGGAAACGGTCATGCCATACGGGTAAACCGTAGGCGGGTGTCTGTATAGAGAAAGACATGATCCCCATAGGGGACGGAAACTCTTTTGTATAGCTGCTTTCCACATGTACCATGGATAGAGAAAGACATGATCCCCATAGGGGACGGAAACCATATACACATCACGCAAACAATCATAAAATGAATAGAGAAAGACATGATCCCCATAGGGGACGGAAACTTCTTTTTGTCCTCTTGCTTTATCATATTGCTCCATCATAGAGAAAGACATGATCCCCATAGGGGACGGAAACAGCTCTCGCCTCGGCATTCCAGAAACATCACCCGATAGAGAAAGACATGATCCCCATAGGGGACGGAAACCATATTTCACAAGTATACATTGTGGGTAATGCTCATAGAGAAAGACATGATCCCCATAGGGGACGGAAACAATGGCTTTTTGTTTATCGCCATGCCATACATGATAGAGAAAGACATGATCCCCATAGGGGACGGAAACTAGGATTTCGCAATCATCAGAGACATGACAATAAATAGAGAAAGACATGATCCCCATAGGGGACGGAAACAGGTCTCCGCCCTCCTCCTTGATTCAGTTGTCATGTTTATAGAGAAAGACATGATCCCCATAGGGGACGGAAACTGGTTGTCTATGTTTGATATTACTCCAGCGGGTGATTTATAGAGAAAGACATGATCCCCATAGGGGACGGAAACCTCCTCGTTGTATCTATACCTTTTCATGTTGGTCTTCATAGAGAAAGACATGATCCCCATAGGGGACGGAAACCTGGAACATAGCAACAAAAGAAATAAATTGGCATAGAGAAAGACATGATCCCCATAGGGGACGGAAACTTTTTTCTCATTTTATTTTACCCTCATTATATCTTATAGAGAAAGACATGATCCCCATAGGGGACGGAAACACAGTATTGACTTTACATATATATGGATTCTGTGACAATAGAGAAAGACATGATCCCCATAGGGGACGGAAACCCCGCAGTCAAGTCCGTACATCCTGCCGGACTTCATGATAGAGAAAGACATGATCCCCATAGGGGACGGAAACGGCTATCGTGAATGTCCATAGCATCAGCAGCACCGCAACATAGAGAAAGACATGATCCCCATAGGGGACGGAAACATCCGCATTGCTTCCGAAAGGGATGCCGTGGGATGCCATAGAGAAAGACATGATCCCCATAGGGGACGGAAACTGTAAATTGTTCCGCCGTAAGCCTCGGCATCAAATATAGAGAAAGACATGATCCCCATAGGGGACGGAAACGTTTCTCCTTGTACCCCTTCGGTGTCCATTCAATCATATAGAGAAAGACATGATCCCCATAGGGGACGGAAACTGCTCTTGAGCCGTCGCCGAAAGATGCCATTTGGTTATAGAGAAAGACATGATCCCCATAGGGGACGGAAACAGCGCGTCTCCGCTCAAATCGTCCGGAATGTCCATAGAGAAAGACATGATCCCCATAGGGGACGGAAACGCAACTGCTCCCTAGCGTCGTTTTCGAGTACAATGAAATTTATAGAGAAAGACATGATCCCCATAGGGGACGGAAACCGTCAACATCACAATGTTCCACTCAATCCATTCACGATAGAGAAAGACATGATCCCCATAGGGACGGAAACTCGTCAAGTACGACATACGGCAGTGTGTCGGACGAAATAGAGAAAGACATGATCCCCATAGGGGACGGAAACGGTCTTCCTTTCTCCCCTCTGTGGGGTTATGCCTGTATAGAGAAAGACATGATCCCCATAGGGGACGGAAACGCGGCTGCGACCTTACGGTTGAGATCCTTCGTGCGGATAGAGACAGACATGATCCCCATGGGAGACGGAAACAGGGCCTCCAGCTCCGCTGGGTTGAGCTTGGAGCAATAGAGACAAACATGACCCCCGTAGGGGACGGAAAAATTGAATACTGTCAGGAGGCGCACCATGAGTTATCTGTATGTGAGTGAGCAAGGCTCTACAATCAGCATCAACGCCAACCGTTTCGAGATTAAGTGCAAGGATGGCATGCTTCGTAGCATTCCGGCTGAGACACTGGAGATGATCGAAGTATTCGGCAAGATTCAGATGA
>CAVIJY010000119.1:0-7636 GCA_963643215.1 Lachnospiraceae bacterium
TACTCTACGTGAGCTGTGTTGATGGTGATACCACGCTCTCTCTCCTCGGGAGCCTTATCGATGTTCTCGAAGTCAACGATCTTGTTTGTATCTGAAGGCATTCTTGTTGCAAGTACCTTGGTGATAGCTGCTGTAAGAGTTGTTTTGCCGTGATCTACGTGTCCGATAGTACCAATGTTAGCATGAGGCTTGGTTCTATCAAATTTAGCTTTTGCCATTTTGAATTCCTCCTTAGATTTGCCCTGATCCGGGCTTATTAAGCCCACGAAGGGCAACTGCAATGTAAGCCGAACGATATTATACCGTAAAGCGGCTGTATTTTCAATAACTGCAATGACTTTGAATCATCACATGTGAGCTTATTTCTGTCCCTTGCGCTCCGCTATTATCTTCTCCTGAACCGACTTCGGAACCTGCTCATATTTTTCGAAGAACATCGAGTAGTTTCCGCGTCCCTGAGTTCTGGAACGAAGATCTGTGGAATAGCCGAACATAGATGCCAGCGGAACATAAGCCTTAACCATCTTGCCTCCGCCGATATCCTCCATACCCTCTACGCGTCCGCGGCGGGAGTTGATATCACCGATGACATCGCCCATATACTCCTCAGGCATCGTAACCTCAACCTTCATGATGGGCTCAAGCAGGACAGCTCCGGCCTTGGCCATAGCGTCCTTGAATGCAAGAGATCCTGCGATATGGAAGGCCATCTCCGAGGAGTCGACCTCATGGTAGGATCCGTCATATACCGTGGCGTGAACGCCCAGCACCGGGAATCCTCCCAGGATACCGGCCTTTGCAGCCTCCTCGATACCCTCGCCTATAGCGGGGATATACTCCTTCGGAATCGCGCCGCCCACTACCTCGGAATCAAACTTGAATGTTTCATCTCCGTTTGCATCCATGGGCTCGAATCTTACCTTACAATGTCCGTACTGTCCCTTACCGCCTGACTGCTTGACATACTTGCTTTCAACATCAACCGGCTTGAGGAATGTCTCCTTGTAAGCAACCTGCGGAGCACCTACATTGGCCTCAACATTGAACTCACGCAGCAGACGATCTACGATGATCTCCAGATGCAGCTCTCCCATACCGGAGATGATTGTCTGGCCTGTCTCCGCGTTTGTCGAGGTCCTGAATGTCGGATCCTCCTCTGCAAGCTTCTGCAGCGCGTCGATCATCTTGGTCTGTCCGACCTTTGTCTTGGGCTCGATAGCGATATCGATAACCGGCTCCGGGAACTCCATGGACTCCAGTATAACCGGATGCTGCTCATCGCAGAGTGTATCACCGGTACCTGTTGTCTTAAAGCCTACCGCTGCCGCTATATCGCCTGAATATACCTTTTCCAGCTCCATACGCTTGTTGGCATGCATCTGGAGAAGGCGTCCTACACGCTCCTTCTTGCCCTTTGTGGCATTCAGAACATAAGATCCCGCATTGACGGTTCCGGAATAAACCCTGAAGTAAGCCAGCTTTCCTACGAACGGATCAGTCATGATCTTGAATGCAAGCGCCGCAAACGGCTCTTCATCCGAGGAATGTCTCTCTGTTTCATTGCCTTCCAGATCCACGCCCTTGATGGCCGGGATATCTGTCGGAGCCGGCATGTACTCGATGATAGCATCAAGAAGCTTCTGAACGCCCTTGTTTCTGTAAGCGCTTCCGCAGCATACCGGAATAGCGGCACACTCGCATGTAGCCTTGCGAAGAACCTTCTTCATCTCCTCGACTGTCGGAATCTTGTCCTCAAGGAATGCTTCCATGAGGTCATCATCCAGCTCGCAGATCTTCTCCACAAGCTCCTGATGATAAAGCTCCGCGTCATCCTTCATGTCGTCGGGGATATCTGTGATCTCCACATCATCGCCCTTATCGCCATGATAGTAATAAGCCTTCATCTCAAACAGATCGATGACTCCCTTGAATGAATCCTCCTTGCCGATAGGCAGCTGAAGGATGATGGCATTCTTGCCGAGTCTTGTTCTGATCTGATCTACGGCTCCGTAGAAGTTTGCTCCGAGTATATCCATCTTGTTGATGAATGCCATCCTCGGAACATTGTATGTATCTGCCTGACGCCAAACATTCTCTGACTGCGGCTCTACACCGCCCTTAGCGCAGAACACGCCTACAGCGCCGTCCAGTACGCGCAGAGAACGCTCAACCTCAACGGTGAAATCAACGTGTCCGGGGGTATCAATGATATTGATACGGTTCTCCGGAGCACCTGCCTTCGGCTTGCCGTTCTCATGGATAGTCCAGTGACATGTAGTCGCCGCGGATGTGATGGTTATACCACGCTCCTGCTCCTGAGCCATCCAGTCCATGGTAGCCGTACCCTCATGAGTATCACCGATTTTGTAATTAACACCTGTATAATAGAGTATACGCTCTGTAAGAGTAGTCTTACCGGCATCGATGTGCGCCATGATTCCGATATTTCTCGTCCTCTCAAGCGGATACTCTCTTCCACTTCCTGCCAATCGGTTCCCCTCCTGTTATTAGAATCTGTAATGTGAGAATGCCTTGTTGGCCTCTGCCATTCTGTGCATCTCTTCCTTACGCTTAACTGATGCGCCGGTGTTGTTGGCTGCATCCATCAGCTCGTTGGCCAGTCTCTCTTCCTGAGTCTTTTCTGATCTCTTGCGAGAGAAAGCTGTAAGCCAGCGAAGTGCAAGCGCCTGACGTCTCTCAGGCTTTACCTCGATCGGTACCTGATAGGTAGCACCGCCGATTCTCTTGGCCTTAACCTCGAGAACAGGCATGATGTTGTTCATGGCCTTCTCGAAGACCTCGACAGGATTCTCTCCCGTCTGGCTCTCGATTCGGTTAAATGCACCGTACACGATCTTCTGGGCAACACCCTTCTTACCATCCAGCATGATGTTGTTGATAAGCTTGGTTACAACCTTGTTGTTGTACATAGGGTCTGCCAGTACATCTCTTTTTGGTGTATGTCCTTTACGTGGCACGTTACTTCCCTCCTTAAATAGGTCCCGCCTGTAGCATGCAGGACAATTAATTCATAGGTACTCAACTTCTTTCAGAAGAATCTGTTCGCGCTCGGTATAAAATCTGCGATTACAGAAATTATCATATCCGGCACTGAAATACCTAAGTTTTAAATCACTTCTTAGCTGCTTTAGGTTTCTTTGCGCCGTATTTACTACGAGCCTGCTTCCTATTAGCTACTCCAGCAGTATCAAGCGTACCACGGATGATGTGATATCTTGTACCGGGAAGGTCCTTGACTCTTCCGCCACGGATCAGAACAACACTATGCTCCTGAAGGTTGTGACCTTCACCGGGAATATAGGATGTTACCTCGATTCCGTTTGACAGACGTACTCTGGCAATCTTACGAAGTGCTGAGTTCGGCTTTTTCGGTGTTGCAGTCTTGACAGCTGTGCATACACCTCTCTTCTGAGGAGAAGATGTATCCGTAGCCTTCTTCTGAAGAGAATTGAATCCTCTCTGAAGTGCCGGAGCTGTTGACTTCTTCGCAAAAGTCTGTCTGCCCTTTCTAACTAACTGGTTAAATGATGGCATTTCCTTTTCACCTCCTTATGATAGTTTCTGTAATTCGCGGTTCTCATCAGTATCAGTCTGATGCGCAAAGCCTTTGGAACGCATTCTCCGTTTCCTCGGCAAGCCGCAAAAAATCCTGCGCCTCTTTCGACACGCCTTTCTAGTATAGCAAAAAGGGTCTTGTTGTCAAGGAAATATATATGCTTCTCGCTGCTCCGATTATGACTGACTGCATCGGCGGATTTGGTGGTATACTTTATCCGGATCGGAGGCAGGAATTCGAATATGGATATGAAAATAAATGTGAATACGGATGTAAATGCAGGTGCACATGCAGATGCAAATGTGAAAGCTGATGCTCCAGAGATGAAAAGGGAGGATCTGCAGCTCCTTTTAGACAAGCATTTCATCAGAGTTTATGACCTGCGCTACAACGGCGGCAGACACTACTACAACGCCACCCGCAGGGATACAGACGCGCTGTGCGCATATAAGACGGATGAGGAATTCCGGGAGATGCTCCCGGATGCCGTCAGCTGTGTCATCATCATCAAAACACCCGGCAGCAAGCCGCGTCTCCTGCTGGACTACGAATACCGCTATCCTGCAGGACGCTTTCTGCTCGGTCCGGTCGCCGGACTCATCGACCCGTCCGACATATCTAAGGGGGACGCTGTACTTGAGGCAGCAAAAAGAGAGATCCGTGAAGAATCCGGCCTGGTGATCGGTCCCGATGATGAACTTCGTATCGTCAGTCCGCTTTCCTTCTCATCACCCGGCATGACCGACGAGAGCAATGCCATAGTCTGTGCCGTGATAAGCCTTCCCGACCTTTCATATCTGTCGCAGGACGGTGCCGAGGAGACCGAGCACTTTAACGGGTTCCGGCTTTATACTGCAGAAGAAGCCACGCGTATCTGGCGTGCGGGACGCGATGAATACGGCAATCCCTTCTCTCTCATGACATGGGCGGTGCTGGCATACTTCATATCGGGCGAGTGGGAATACGACAGAAAATCAGATATTTTATAAGAATGCACGGCATGTCTGCGATTACAGCGGTCTGCTGTATTTATTATGAGCCTTGTTTTCTTTCACAAATGTCCTGTACTCATCTCTGACTATCGCATAGGAAATCATATTCACAATAACTTCAATAACTTCCGGATCGTCCAAGCTCCAAAGACGATCATTCGTAATGCTTCCCAAATAAAACCTGCTTCCAGAAATAATCTTAGGATATCTATCAGCAATAAACATACGTAGTTCATTTATTTTACCGCTACCTATATTTCCGACTGCAATTCTTCCACTATGATAAAATTTAACGCATTTCCCTTCTATGGACACATTATCATCTGCCACCAATTGCAGCGCATGATGAGACTCCTTCTCATCATCATGTGCCACAGAAATACAAGTTTTAACCTGCTCCGGCTTCGCCCAGGTACAATATGTTGAAAATCCTATGGAGAAAATCTCTGTTGAGTCCCCAATTTTCACCAAGAAAGATCTATAAGGGCCATAGAAGTTACCGCCAGAAGCATTTCCATAGTTCAACATACGTACACCATAATCTTCAATTAATTCAAATAGTCCATAATCACATGTCGGCATTTTGATTCTGACATCTAAGAGGCCCTCACAAAGATTAAACATTGGCGCTGCAATATTCATAGGCGTCAGTTTACTAATATCGCTGCCATAATCATCTTCATCCAACTCTGAAAAGAAATCTTCTAGGTATTTTTTTATACCATCAAATGGAATCCTAGGTGGTAATTCTCCTATTTCAATTTGTTGGACTTTGCCTTTCAGCATATCCTTATACCTTGGGAATTCTTCAATATCCACATACTGTTCTTTATCATTGTCGTAGTGAAAGCAAAACGTATTATGACCATTCGTTAGCATTGCATAATCCGCACCTACCAAATCACAATATTCCAGCATCTGCTCTCTTGCCTTAAGATCCAGTGAAACATCTGGGGCTTTACATTCCACAATGGCTATAGGAACAACCAAGTCATCCCCTTCAAATGCATGTATCACTATATCTGCTCTTTTCTTTGAGTCGATACCATAATGAGACAAATGCTGCTCAACAACTATCTGTTCTGCAGGCACATTCAAATTTTCCTGAAGATAAAATGCCACCTTCTGTCTAACCGTCTCCTCCGGCGTGATATAAATCAATTTTTTTCTAATCGGATCCAGATAGCACTCTTGTCCGTTTCTCTTATAAATTTGAGGAAGCCTAGCTTTTCTAAAATCAAACATAATCATCCCTCGCTAACATATACATGATGTTTTGATCATATCATACAGCTGTTAATATTGACTGAATTTATTACATCTCAGATTCACCGTAAACAAAGCCCGGACTCACGCCTGAGCCCGGGCTTTGCTGCCTGATGGAGATGACGGGAGTCGAACCCGTGTCCAAAAACCAATTCCCTGTTCTTCTACTATCATAGTCTGTTATTTGACATTCCCTCCGTCACGCGGGAGCAGACACCCTCGCGATTTCAGTAGCTTCATGATACGTATACGATCTCAAAGCTTTGACCGCACCGTTTCTCACATAGATGACGTCAGTTTACCGGCGTGTGAGTGCACCGGGCTGACGGCTGCCCTCAGGCAGCGTATGCTACGTTATCGTTAGCGTTTATATTTAATTTTGCTGTTTTACGACTCGCCGTCGGATAGCTTCACCAGCTGCATGATCCCTGTCGAAACCGTTACATCCCCCTGTTTTATAATATCCGGAGCACAAGTTACTTCGTCTCCGATGATGCCTCTGCCGGGCACTGCGGCCGTCTGATAACTTATATACCGTGCCCGCGTCGCGTCTTCATCCGCGCCGTTCCTTCATCGCCCGGTCTATGTCCCTCTTCTGATCCTTCTTTGCCAATGCCTCGCGCTTGTCATATAGCTTTTTGCCCTTGCACAGACCAAGCTCCACCTTCACCAGGCTTCCTTTGAAATACACGCTCAGCGGTATCAGCGTCAATCCCTTCTCCTTGAGCTTGGATTCCAGCTTGCGTATCTCGGTTTTGTGCATCAGCAGTTTTCTGACTCTCAGCGGATCCTTGTTGAATATATTGCCCTTCTCATACGGGTTGATATGCATGCCGTATACATATATCTCGCCCTTCGAGATGGATACCCACGCCTCCTTGACAGAGCACTGTCCGAGGCGGATGGACTTGACCTCAGTCCCGAACAGCTCGATGCCTGTTTCAAATTTCTCAAGGACGAAGTAATCGTGATATGCTTTTTTATTGTTGGCAACAATCTTTACCGAATCCTTTGCCACGATCTCCTCCGTTCCATTCAGATGCATACATCCCTGTGGCATTCACAGGGATGTTCAGGCTTCGCTTATTTTACAACATTCAGAACCAGTGCCAGGACTATGAACAAAACCGCGGATACCGTAGTCATGCGCTCCAGCGTGCCCTCTACGGAACGTCCCTTGTTCTTGCCCCAGTATGTATCTGCTGCTCCTGCGATGGCTCCGAGCCCCTGAGAATTTCCCTCCTGGAAAAGCACCACACCGGCCAAAAAAACACATACAATCACGAATATGATTGAAAGAATCGTGTTTACCATATCTCCTCCTGCAACTTCCGCATTAACCCGAAAGACTCAAAAGTTTCATCTTCCGTAGCTCAGCACCGGACATTCTACCACATGCCCCGCGCTCTTGCAACCATCGTTCGGATGCTAAGCCACAGATTTTAATTCTGGGCTTAGCACCATATTTTACACTTCAGCTCCGAAAGACAGGTACTATAAC
This sequence comes from Lachnospiraceae bacterium, assembly GCA_963643215.1. GTDB lineage: Bacteria > Bacillota > Clostridia > Lachnospirales > Lachnospiraceae > Darwinimomas. The sequence goes on from CAVIJY010000119.1 coordinate 7,337, forward strand.
CACTGCTGCGCATTTTTGCAAGGTTAAGCTGCTTAGTGCGACAGCCCCCTTCGGGTTATTCTGTCATTTGCTTGTAACTATTCAGAGCCAAGCAAATTTGCATAAAATGCGCGAGTAATGCTTGCATTAACGAGCACATTTTTGCAAATTTATTTACGCGAGTAATGAGCCAAAGTTCGAGCTTGCTCGAAACCTTGGCGAATACCGCGATAGCAAGGAAAACTCGTTATACAAGTTTTCCTTGCTGGCGAGAACGCCACATGAGCAAAAGGAAAGCTGCGAAGCAGCGATTTTGCGAAT
>CAVIJY010000120.1:0-5729 GCA_963643215.1 Lachnospiraceae bacterium
ATCAATCAAGCGCAGGTAATACTGCGGAACAGACATTGGAAAGTGAGCGCAAAGCTCCTGCAGGCGTGCTGTTTCTGAATCGTTCAGCCCGAGCTGTGTTTGCAGCTGTGCAATGTCTGTAATATTATGTCCGAGTTCACGACTCCATGGCATTCATACCCCTCCGTTTCTTTATGTTTTTGCGGTCTTTGCATCCGCCGATACCGAGCAGCTGCTGCAATCGGTTTATGAATTCGTAACGATATCGACTGCATTATAGTCATACGCTGCGGCTTCCTTCCGCAGCTCGTTGGAACGCGAGATCTTCTCGGAGAGACTCGCAAGGAAGCACTGGAGGATTTTAACACCGATAGCGGGATGCTCGTCCAGTAGGTTCTTCAGCCGGCCTTTGGAGATGCACAGCAATTCTGTAAACTCCACGGCTGTTCCGCTGAGCCGGAACACACTGTGGGACAAACAATTTTCTCCCAGAAAGTCTCCCTGTGTGAGGTATGCGATCTCAAGCGGCGCGGAGCCGCTGTTGGCCTCTCGGTTGGCCACCAGCCGAAGTTTTCCCTTGAGAACAAGGCATACCTCTTCATTGTAATCCCCGCAGGTAAAGACCGTCTCGTGCTCATAGTAGGTTTTCACATGGCAGTAGTCAAATAGAACCGCGTGTTCCTGCTGGGTAAAGACAGAGAATACCGAAAGCTTTGCCAATACGGCCAGCAGCTCCTTTCTGGTGAGCTTGCGGCGGTGCTCCTTGTCGAGATGGATCTCCGGCGCGGAAATATTATGCCGCTCCAACACAGCCCGGACGGCGTACCGCTCTTTCCGCACAAGGTGGATGAGCTTTTCCCATTGCGTCTGTGTTTCCAGATAGGCACGAAAAGCGTCAAAAGCAGGCGGTGCGTTATACTTTGCAAGGTAGACATTCCGCATGGCCTCCATGGCAGCATCGGGATCGCCCCTCGCAAGGTACTGCGTGGAGAGCATCATGCTGCTGCGATAGATTTTCTCTTCCAGATCCGGTTTGAGAAATTCTCCCGGATAAGGGTCGAAATCCTCTGGGCTGACATGAACCAGATTGCCCGTTGTACACTGAGACTGCATCTTAGACCGCTGATACACGAAGCGGTAAATATCCTCCCGGAGGCGTTTCCACTGGGGATGGGATTTGGGCTGCGGCAGGTGCTTGATGGACAGCGTGTTGTCCAGAAAAAAGCTGAAACCGAATATCCTGCTGTTTATCAGGTAATCCACATCCTCGCCTCGGGTCACGAGAGGATCGAACGGGACACACTCAAAAAGCTCCCGGTGCAGAATCATGGCGCCGCCGAAAGCAAAGGGGGTGCGCTTGAGGCGCGGCCCGCTGCCGATGATTTGATCAAACGCTTTTGCCTTGCAGCCGAAGCGGTCCCAATAGGTCATCCATGGCTCCGGGCTTACATCGTCGTAATACTGGCCTTTGCTGTTGAGGTAGTAGCCGGCCACGCCGTGCACGATGTCCCCGTAGACTCTTCTACCCAGAAATTCCAAAGAGCGGGGCACAAAATCCGGCAGCTCAAACACCTCATCATCATCAATGAGCAGCGCGGCATCTGCCGTCAGGATCGAGGCAGCCAGCAGACAGATGTTGCGCACATTGGAATATCCAAACATGGAAAGAAGCTGCGCGCCCTTGTCGTTCAATCCTGCTTTTCCAAGAATGCCTGTGATCTCACGCAAATCTCCGGCAGTAAATAAATAAGTCTCCGCGTTCAGCTGTGCCCGGTGCACGATGCGGAGCACCTGCTCATAGGCTTCCTCCTCCACCTCCGGAGTAGTGGGGCAGATGAGGATCACCAGTTTGAAGTCTTTTTCCCGGAACTGCTTCATACTCACTAAAGTACGCTCCAGCGTTCCTTCCTGATCCACCGGTGTCGGATGGTCATAGACAGCGTCGCCATCCTGCCACGCCTCGCCGCTTCTGCGGCACCAGTAGGTGGGTATCACCATGGTTTTTCTCATAGAACCTGTTCCTCCTGTCATACTCTGAATGTAGAGTTTTTTCACAGCCGAATCCGACTTTCTATAGAATTCGCTGTTTCTGATTCATTGATCGTCACAAAAGCCTGCATCTGCTCTGACTCAGTGGTCATTCCCATGAACCTGAGGCTCCTTCTATAACGCTTTGATAAATCTCCTCCAGCCTTGCCACGAACTGCGCCTGAGCAAAATTGCTGTGGGCATAGCGTGCGATGGCATCACGGCGTTCCGGCTCGGTGTGGCGCCGGGTCACTTCATCCAGAATCGCGGTGCAGAAAGCATCCTCATCCTCCGGAGACACCAGCGTCCCCACCTCACTGCTGATAAATTCCGGCAAACCGCCTTCATTGGAACCTACCACAGGCAGGCCGCAGGCTATGGCTTCCAAAGCGACAAGACCGAAAGGCTCTCGCCGGGAGGGCATCACAAACACGTCCGCCGCGTTGTATAGCCGACGCAGCTCGTCCTGCTTCTGGTTCCCAAGGAAAAAGGTGTTCTTCAGGCCAAGCTGTTTGTGCAGCGCTGAAAGACTCTCCCGTTCCTCACCGTCGCCGGCAATCAGGGTAATGAACTCCCGATCTGCCAGTTGCTCGTAGCGGCGAGCCGTGCGCAGCAGTGTGTCCACGCCCTTGAAGGCCGCCAGCTTTCCGACAAACAGGATGATATATTCTCCACTGTAAGGAAGCCCCAGCGTGTTGAAAAGCGTCTCTCTATCCACTTCTTCCCGATAGAAAATATCCTCATTGTAGCCGTTGGGCAGCAGAAGGAGCTTTTCCGCTGCCATCGGAAACTGCGAAAGCGCAAGATCCCGATTGTCCTGTGAAATAGCGAGCACTTTTGTGCTTCCTGCGATTGCCTCTTCCGCGAAGCTTTGGAAGACCGGCCACTTTCTGCAGCCCATCAGATCCGTGCCGTGTATGGTGACGACCATTGGAACACCGCACAGGGAGGCGAGCCATGAAAGACACCAGGCGTGCTGTGCATGGATGACGTCCGGTCGGAACCCCTGCAATGCCTGCCGCAGAACGGCCGAGAATGCTGTGAGATACTGTGTCATCTGCCCGATGCCGAGATCCGCGAAGGTAGTCCGACTCTGGGGATGCGTGGTAAAGCAGGGAAAATTAAAGGGAAGCGTATCTCTCTGCGCCATGCCCTTTGAAAACATTACCGGGTACATTTTGATACCGGGCAGCAGGAAAAACGGCTGGTTCTCCGGGAAGATAACGCAAACTTCATGTCCCCGCTTTTGCAGATGCAGCGCAATGTTTTTGGTGTAAGTGCCGCTTCCCGATCCTTCCAGTGGGAAGTGATTGATCAGCAATACTCTCATCGCCCAAACCACCTTTCTGTAAACTCAGTCCATACCTCCTTCGACTTCTGATATTGTTTCACCATGTCCAGCAGCCACGCTTCCGCTGCGGACTGGATATCCGGAAGATACAAAAACCGCCTGTCGTTCGTATAACGGGACAGTGCTTTGGCACCGGCCGCTAACTGTCGATTTCTCTGGGAAAATTCCGTAGGAGCATGTCCTGTCTTCCAGCGTAAAAACACATTGCGCCCGATCCAGCCGGTGCAGGCATAGTAGAGCCGGTCCCGAACGCGGCTGTCATCTTGAAGCGCCGGAACTTTTGGGTAGTCTCCATAAGTATCGTGGAAGATGGGCGCCTGAATATCCAGACATCTGATATGGCTCTGGGACGCGGCCAACCCCATGAGCGTATCTTCACCCCTAGCGAGAAGCGGCGTCTTGTTGTAGAAATAGTAAGGGGAGAAAAACGGCGGCAGCATCGGCAGTGCGCTCATGCGGATGCCCAGGTTCCCGCCCAAAACCTTTGCAGTGGGCTGCGGCTCAAAGGTGTTGCCCGCCTGTACAACAAGTCCGCCATGACGCCTGCTGCTTTGCCAAAATTCTGCCATGTTCTCCTTATGGAGGCCCCAGAGCAGGTCTGCCATCCCGTCAAAGGAGGCGGGCGGCAAGATATTGTATCCGCTGTAATCGCTGCTGGTGACGGCCGCACCCAGGGACATCCCGTGCAGATGCGCCCCGATAAAGTCAATCTCCTTGAATTGAGTCACTCCGTCCGGCGTTCGGCGCAGCACATATGGCTGCACATCCGAATCCACAAAGACCAGATAATCCATGCCTGTGAACAGGGCTTCCATCAGTACCTGATTTCGATTAAAGCCATAAGGAATCAGCCCGTGGGTATCGATCAGAGGGCAGTACAAAAGCTGCTGAATGGAGGAATACCGAACGCCGATATTCTTCAAAATCAGACGCGCTCTGTCATAATTCTGGAGATGAATCAAAGAGAGCTTCGTCCTGCGCTGCAGTTCGTTGACCGCCTCCGGAGCAATCTGATGAGAATACACAACAATTACCCGTTCGATCGGGTGCCCATATTTCTCTGCATTATTCAGAAAGTCCGTCAGCGGACGCGCAGACAAAAGATTCCGCACAATCATTCCAATGGCAATTTTCATAAGAAGACCTCCTCGATCTGTTTTTTTACGGACGCAGGGCTCGTTGCCTTAGAGACAGGGAATGTCAGACTGAACAGGGCAGGAGAGAGCCGTTATTCCTCTGCGCTGCTGCCATCTGCATTTTCCGGCCTCCTTCACGCCAGCCAGACTCAGGTAAAAAGTGATAACCGGCAGGGAAACGTTGTCGCTTCCCCATAGCGGCAGAGTCGAATGAAGCGTATAGAGATGAATTCAAAAAGAAAAGCGCACAAGCAGACTGTTTCGTCCAGCTTATGCGCCGCTAAAAATGATATGGTTTTGACGTCTCCTCCGGCGGAAGCCGCACCAATATCGCATTCGCACAAAACCGAACTGAGTGAGATACGCAATATACATGGCCGCAGCCTCCTTTCCGTCAACGATTCTATTGTTTGATGCAGCTTATTGGGAATTCAGATGACATGATAACCAAAAAGCCGGAAGCATCCTTCGAACGGGAGATGCTTCCGACTCTAATTGTGTTTCTCTGCTTTTTTCGCGAGCCTCGCTTTACGGAAATGGCTCAGGCCTCAGGCAGCAGGGAAACACATGCAAGGCGCATCATCCTTTCTCGTCTTTTCAGAGTGACAACTTTATTATATATAAAAGTTGCCACTTTTGCAAGCACTATTTTGCTGCCTTCTGCATGGATCCATGTGCCATTGTGTCATTTGCTTTTGCTATGTTTTCTCTGCCATTTTTCCAGAGAAAACAATCCGTCAGCGAAGCACGCCTACCAGCACGAAGCGGGCGTCATCAAACTCATAGCTGCAGGTGGAAAGCGTCAGAATGCGATCGGTTATACTGGGAATGATTTCGCTGGCAAAGCAGGATCGATCCATGGTATTCCGGAGCCAGACTGCAAATTCTGATTCCGTGAATCCGACATCCCATGCATCGTCTTGGGGTGCGGTAACATAGCCGGAGAAGAATTCAATTTTATAGTTCCCGTCCGGCGTCATGAGCAAGCCAACCGGATGCTCATCAACGAAATCTTGCTGCTTGTATTTGTCGAGCGCACTGAACATTGTACCGTTCTTCATATGGTGTCCGTAGAGAATGGAGTGCCGGTCGGCAAAGCCCGCGTCGTTTTGAAAATCTAGGAACACACAGCCGGATCCATTCCACTCGCCGGTGAACAGATGGTACAAATAAAAGCTGTTATCTTCTCCCTGCACGATCGGATAGTTGATCTCTGTTCCTTCGATGTATATCCA
>CAVIJY010000121.1:0-3991 GCA_963643215.1 Lachnospiraceae bacterium
TCGTTGTTGGCATGGTCGCCTGCTACTACCATCAGAGGACGGAGGATGACATTCTTGTATCCTGCCTCTGCCACTGCCTCGATGACTGCCTCGCAGGCTGTCTCCTCCGGCTCGCCCTCTACGGTGCCGATGAATACATTGTCATAGCCGAGCTTGCCCATCTGCGTCTGCATCTGGCTGTATGTAACCTTTGCCGTATGTGCAGTGCCGTGTCCCATCAGGACGATGGCTGTGCTGTCCGCCGCTGCATCTGCCGCATTCTCATAGCCTGCCTCCTCGACTGCCTCTGCGACAACCGCCTCTGCTACCGCCTGCTTGTCCTCGTTGATGACCGTAGCATCCGTGCCTACCTCGCCCAGGAGCGGCTCTGCCACTGCTACATGAGCGAACTTGTCTCTGTAGCTCTCTACCGCCTCCATCAGCTCGTCATACTCTGCGCCGTGCATCAGATGCGTCGGCTGGATGACCAGATTTCTGACGCCGTTGGCTACGGCTCTCTCCAGTGCCTGATCCATGTTGTCGATGAACTCGCCGTCGCGCGCCTGCACGTGGTTGATGATGATCTGCGCCGTAAATGCACGTCTTACAGACCACTCCGGATACTTCACCGCGAGATACTTCTCTACACCGTTGATATCCTCGACACGGCTGTCGTTGAACGACGTACCGAAGCTGACTACCAGCAGCTCGTTGATGCCGATGCCGTCTTCATTGCCCGCGTCGTCCAGTGACGCATCGCCGGTATCTCTGCCGAAGTAGTCGGGATCTGCATTCTCACCCTCGACCAGCTCCTTCTGAGCATCTGTCAGCGCATCCCAGCCCGCCTTGGCTGCCGCGCACTGCTCATCCGTCTTGTCTGTCCTCTCCTGCACATAGATCGCGTCGATCATCGCCGCAACCTCATCTGCCGCTGCCTTGTCGAGCTCCTCCTGAGATGCCGCGGACTGTGCAGCCGTCGTCTCTGCCGCTGTGGTGTCTGCCGCCGTAGTAGCACTCGTCGATCCTCCGGATGAGCATCCGGCGAGCGACGATACCACCAGTGCCAGCGCACAGAAAAGACTCAGTTTCTTTTTCATGGTACTATCCTCCTATGAGATACAACACCGACCGGCGGTCTGTCTGCACCACAGATCTCAGGGAATTGTCATGCGAAGGATAGCCTTTGGCACTGCCCGCAGACTGACCGCACCGCGCGTAAGGCGCTCTGCACAATCTCCCGCGAAGCTCATGCCGTAGCATATGCTGCTGTGCCGCACAAAAATGCCTCTTCATCCTTACAGACAAAGAGGGCAGCATCAGCGAGTATATTCCGCATCAACCAATTCCTCGTGGTCTCAGATGCAAGCAACAGGCAGGTTTCCTGGCTCACGGCTTTCATACATCCCCACCTTCCCGTTCTCACAGTGGCGGGTCTGACCCCGGGATGCATGCTACCGATTACAGTGACGAGATCGCACAGACTTCTATCTGTTTCCCTTTTCTCAAGGGCATTGCCCTTGACACCGGTCGCTTATACTCTTTGTATGATAATGCCGAAATGGCTTTTTTTCAAGCTGATTCACATATCCGCAGGTCACCTTCAAACCAAATTCGCTCAAAAAACCGCATTTTCTGCTATGTTCAGATTTAACAGCAAAGTAAAAGCCCCAAGAGCCGTAAGACCCTCAGGGCTTTTATTCTCCTTTTCAGCTGTGAAATACAGGCAGAAAATGGCGGAGTTGACTATATTCTCGCGCCTGTCGCGTCTACGGTATAGCCATCAGGCGTGGTGGTATTTGTAAGGAGCGCTCCCTGCGGTGCTGCGTCGGTGCTCTGTATATTGAAGTAATACCACTGTCCGTCTATCTGCTGCCAGCCTGTGAGCATATATCCGAAGCGGCTGTCGTTCGTATCGTAGAGATAGTATCTGTGTCCGTCGGTATCGGTGAGCCAGCCGCCCTCGACATAGCCCTGCGCGTTGAAATGATACCAGTCTGTCCTGCCGCCTGCCTCCACCAGCTGCCACTCGCCTCCGGCGTAGCTTCCGTTGCTCTTCTTATATCTCCAGCCGTTGGCATCCTGCATCCAGCCCGAGGCCGAGCCTCCGAGCCTGACAGCCTTGCCGTCTACATAGTAGATCAGATCTGACGCTTCATCATCACCGTCCGAGGACGATCTTCTCTGCTCCTCTATCTTCTCCAGCACGGCTCTGAGGTCTACGCCGCCGCCCTCCGGGATAGTCAGAGTATAGCTTCCGTCATCATTGAGTTTGAGCGTACCTTCTCCGTAGTTCTCGATGGAACCCTTGTAGCCCTTTTCTACATTGATGATGATCTTATCGTCCTGATGACCTGTGCCGTAGGTCTTGTCATCGACCGTCACCGTCTTCACGGCACCGCCGCCTTCACGTGTCAGCACTATCCTGCTGTCAGAGCTTTCCTTGCCGTCCACGACAGAGTCAGCCCTGATGATGTAGTTGATGGAGGCCTGAACCTGAGCTGCGTATTCGGTGTCTGCCTTGTACGGATCCCACGCATTCTCGGAATCATACGAATATGCCGCCACGATCTGATCGGTGCCGCTCTCTATCTTCCATACAGTGATGTCGGGAGCCTTCTCCTCCGTATGAGACGTATAGATTCCGATGGCTGCATCCTTCTGAGACGAGAGCGTGCCTCCGATGACTATATGTGCCTCTCCATCGTTGCCCGCAGAGTAGATGCCGTATGTTGATCCCGAGACGTCCTGCTCTACGGCGATGTTGACTATCTTATCATTGTCGTCGATGGCGATGCCGATGCCGATGCCGGTACCCGAAGCCGTGACATCTCCACCGACGGTTATATCAAGATTTTTGTCTTCGGCATATGGCCCGTCTACGCTGATCACGATGCCGGTGACTTCACATCCGCTTACATCCACATCTCCGCCTATCCGGATATCTCCCTCAGCTGTAGCCAGAAGCCCGTAAGTATTGTTTAGTGAAATATCCTTTGCGCCCGATACCTTTATATCTCCGTCCACTGTCAGATCGGTCGGACTGTTGATGTTTGCGCCGTACGCAAAGCTCTTCTCGGATGATACGTCTATATCGCCTCCGATGACCATCGTGGAAGCTGCTTGGAGATCCTCTCTCAATACTCCATAAGCCCAAGCATTTTTTGTTGTCACATTGAGATCGCCGCCTATCTCTATATCTAATGCACCTCGTGAGTGTATTCCGTATGTCCTGTCGCCTGCCTTATCGTTGGCAGTGGTATCGATCGTGACATCTCCTCCGACACCTATATCAGCCTTGCCTGCTGTAGAGTCTATGTCGATGCCAGTGGTGATTATAGGCTCTGTAGTATCTTCGCAATTCTTATTGCTGACGGATATATCCTCCTTGACTGTCACGCTGCCGTCAAGCGACTCTATCACCGTCGTTTCCCCGCCGTCCTTCTTGTCATCCATGATGATGCCCGGCTGACCCGTGGTATTGGCTATGCTGTCTACTGCCTCCTCTCCCTTGCCGGATATGGAGACGGTCTCCTTCGTCTCAGCCAGAGCCGTCACCGGCATAGCTGCGACCATCGCCGACGCAATCACTGCCGCGATCGCCCTAGGTAACACTTTTTGCTTCATGTCGCCCTCCTTCATCTGATGATACCAAGGTTGCGGGAGCGCTATGCACGCATCAACCTGTATCAACCTTCCATCATTATCTAAGGTAAGGCTACATTTCGGCTAATGTCTTGTCAAGGTCAATTATCAGGTACACATGGTAAAAGTTTCCGTTTAAAACTCCCTTGAAAAAGTTGCGCTTTTCGTCCGGATGGCGTCCATGAATTGTCATCCATTGTACTTTATGTTACAATTGCGTGAAATTTGATGAGTGATTTCTGATCATTTTGGGTTACAGTGTCAAAACTCATCTCCCACGACATGTTCACATGTCGGTGGGAGATAGAGTTTATGACACGCCTCTCAATGAGGATGAAGTGGGGCAAAAGCCCCACGGGAATCCGAATTG
>CAVIJY010000122.1:0-3813 GCA_963643215.1 Lachnospiraceae bacterium
GCCCTGCTCATCCAGAGCTCAGATATCATGATTGAAAGGCGCCTGTTGTCGGACATCTCGCCCAGTATATGGTGAAATGCCGTGTTCGCCTCAGAGCATCTCTTGCGGTCATATGCCTGAGCGGCCTTTGCATCCATCTGCAAGATCTTTTTAAGCTCCGGGAGCCTATCCTTCCCATGTGTCGCGGCCTGATATGCCGCCTCCCCCTCAAGCAACTTTCTTATCCTGTAATACCCTATGATATATTGATCATCAGCACCCAGTACCACTGCCATTCTGCGCGGATTGAGCTCTATCAGCCCGTCACGTTCCAATATGGCCATGGCCTCACGCACGGGTGTCGCTGATACTCCCAGTTGCTGTGCAAGTTCATTGATATTCAGCGTATCCCCACGCTTAAGTTCACCCGCAAAGATTGCATCCCTCAATATATTTTTGACCTGGTCCTTCGCCGCAGCGATCTTGACCGGCTTTAATGTATCATTTCCCACAAATTGCCTCCCAAAGCAATACCCCAGATGAAATCCAACTTCCGCGCACTTGTAATTTTGATTACAGTGTCAAAACGCTTCTCCCATGACATGCTGTGACTCGCAGCTGGTTCCTTTAGGGGTGTGCCGATGGGATGGTGCCATGACATATGTATGAAGTCCGCTAAAAATTTGACGAATGTTTGAACTAAAGTTTAGCTAATGTCTACAACAAATGCAAGCTGTAATGTAATCGTCCCGCCGCTTGGAGTAAAGTTATTGTCAGTTGAATAGAAAAGCATAGAAAAAGGGTGCGTTCCTCAAGGTATACTGATTGTCATCACCAAATCAACACCAGAAAGGAAAGCACCCATGAATACATTATCACTTATTGACGAATTTTGGGAAAAATACACATCCGCTAAGGCAAATCTCTATGAAGCGCCGGAGAAGTTCGCAGAGTTTGAGAAGAGAACTTATAATCTCAGTCATATGCTGGCAGCAGGGCTGATACGTATTGCTCTTGAGGAAATGGATAGGGACATATCTTCCAGCAGTCTGAGAAAGAAGCGATTTACGGTTCAGCGGCACAGAAGGCGAACGCTGATATCCAGCGTTGGAGATATCACGTTCGAACGGACGATGTTCTGGGATACTCAGGAAAACAGATATCGCTGCATTTTGGATGAGATCCTTAAAGTACCGAGCCGTGAAAAACTCACGAGCTTCAATGAAGCATTGATGCTTAGCGAGGCCGCCGTGCATTCGTATCAGCATGCGGCAGATGTGGCAAGCGTAGGAGCTGCAAAGGTGAGCAAGACAACCGTCATGAATAAGGTTCATGCCATCGAGGAGGAGCTGCCAGAGACGTGCGGGGAGCCCATACAGAAAAAGAAATGCTCCGTGTTATACGTAGAAGCCGACGAGGATCATATTCACCGGCAAAAGGACAAGGAGCATGAGGGCTGCATGATCGGGAAGCTGGCGTATGTTTTCGAGGGAAAAGAAGACCTGTGCAATGGGCGGCGTGCACTGGTTGAACCACACTATTTTGCAGGACTGTACGAGGGGAAGGATCAGAACCAGTGCTTCTGGGACAATGTGGAGCGGTATATCGAAGATCATTACGATATGGAGAGCATTGAGCGGATATATCTGATCAGCGACGGAGGAGCATGGATACAGACCGGGGTGGATACTCTTTATAAATGCACGGCTGTGATTGATAAGTTCCATGTGATGAAGTATATCAACCGCGCCAGCAATCTGGCAGGTGAGAACGCCGAAGAATGCAAGCGGATGTTTTACAGGCATATCCACAAAAACAGGAAGTCAGCCGTGCGAGATCTGATCAGCAGGATAGGAATGATGCATCCGGGAGAGGGACGCGCAGAAACCGCGCTTAATCAATGCCTGACGTACTTTGAAAACAACTGGAAAGCAATTCATCTTGCTTATGCAAACGAGGATATACCGGGAAGCAGCACAGAGGGGCATGTAAGCCATGTGCTGTCAGAGCGGATGAGCTCGCGTCCTATGGGATGGAGCGAGGTCGGGAGCGACCGGATGTGCAAGCTGCGCTGCTATATCAGAAACAATGGGACAGAGAAGGTGATTGACCTTGTAAAGGCTGCCAGAGTGAAGAAATGCCGGGAGGAGTATGCGGCAACCGGAACAGACGGGCTGCTGCCGATAGCGCCGAAAAGAAGATGGAGCAAAGAGCGGCGAGAAGCATTCAGGTATGTAGAGCGCATCCAGGCAAATCTGGAGCCGTATTTTTCTGCAAGGAAGAAACTGGCAATCAGGACGCATCTGAGCGGTATCTGAGAAAAGCTGCGGGCGAGTGAATAGGCGCCACAGCGCCAAAGGCGCTGAAAGCGACGGGGTCGCTGAGCTGACCTGCGGTCAGCAGGCGCCTTCTGTTAGCGTACCGATTTTGCCCCAAGCGGGCAGCATGAAGTCATGGTTTGACGTGAGAAAAAGCAAGATGTAATATATGGGCAACTTTGATTGACATCAAACGACCAAGGGGCACATCTGATTTCTCTCAACTGACAATTCGTGGACACCATCGCTCAAAAGGGTATATTATAAACAAAGGGAAAAGTCAAAACGACGGTCTACCCTCAATGGTTGAAACAGCGTTTTACAGCCGCTCAACTATTGTGAGTAGTGGGCGGCTATTTCCTATCCTTGCTGCTCTCATACATGAGGCTAGCAATGCTTTCCAGAAAGGAGCCACCTTCGGGCGGCTCTTTTTTGTGCGCGGCGCTGCATTGCGGATGTCCGCCCCCTTTCCTCAATAAGTGGTTGAAAGTCATTTGCGGATAAGGTTTTTGCTAATAAGGTTTTGCCAGTCATGCCATCACCGCACGCACCATCACCGAGCTTATCCGGAAATCATGATGCAAATTTTCTCTGCACAATCGTTATCCGCAAATCCGTTCTCTTTTAATTCCCCCTTATCCCGTGTTACAATAATCTCCGGATAAGGGCCACACACCCCCCTTATCCGCAACTGAATTGTAAATCGCAGATTTGTGATCTGCGGATGAGCGGACAGGATGTACAGATAGGTCGGCGCAGATAGGTCGTGCAGGGAGAGCAGCGCGATGTATGCACCAGGCAGCCGACATCGAAGCAGGCATCTTAGCTGACACCGCCTGCCTCATCCGCAAAAGCATCAGAAAGGACTAACTATGTATAAGAGAACAATGCTGACAGGAGCGGTTGCCATGGCCTGCGCGCTTGCCATGAGCATGAGCGCATATGCAGATGATATCCCGATACCGGAGGCGCTGCGTGCGTATGGAGACGCATACTATACGGGCAGCTGGCAGTGGATAGATAAGGACGGCGACGGGATGGCGGAGTGCTATTACTTCGGTCCCTACGGAACGACCTACACCAGCACCACCACCCCTGACGGATATACGGTAAATGAATATGGTCAGTGGACAGTAGACGGCGTGGTACAGACCCAGCCGGTAGAGGTAAATACCGCCCCGGTTGTCACCACCACCACAGACCTCTCCGCAGGCGTGCAGACCATCACGACAGCGGACTATGACTTCCGTCATGATTGGCTGCATAACGGAGTGGGTGCTTCTCAGGTAGTTGCGGATAACGGCGGCTATAATGAGCAGGGCGTAAGTAACTCACTTCTGTATATGTATACGCACTCTCAGGAGGAGAATAAAAAGTTCGGAGAGCTTCTGGTGTTTACAGGAACGGGAACCGGAGTGACTGTTTATTATAAGAACGGCTTTCGTGTAGACTATCCGTATGCGGGAAGCGGAACGTCTAAGGGAGCCGGTCAGGATATGTTCTTTACACCTAATCC
>CAVIJY010000123.1:0-3304 GCA_963643215.1 Lachnospiraceae bacterium
CCCTATGCTGATTCTCCTCCGCAGAGGACGACACATTCATTGGTAGCAGAAAACGAAGATGTGCATCTAATGCGGAAGGAGAATTTTTAATATGGCAACTTATATCGGAAAGAGAATCGTCCCCGTCCACTGTGGAAAGTGGGACAAGACAAAAGACTACGAAATGCTGTCCATCGTGCTGGAGGAGACAAGAGGTGACAGCTATATCAGCCGAAGAGTCGTACCGGCAGGAACGGCGATAACGGACACGGCATACTGGATGCTCCACAGCCTGTATTCCCAGCAGATCAAGGATATGTCGGATCAGCTGAGTGACACCGAGGCGAGGATCAAGCAGGATAATGACGCAACGGCAGAAGCTATCAGAAAAGACAATAAAGAGACAGCAGAAGCCATCAAGCAGGATAACGCCAATACAGCGGAAGAGATAAAAACCGACAATGCCAACACAGCTGCTGAAATCAGGACTGACAACGAACAAACCGTACAGTCGGTTATCTCAGACAATGCCTCCACCAAGGCAACGGTGGAAAAGCGTGTGACCTCTGCCGAAACCGCAATGAAGCAGGCGAAGACCGGCTTTGATGATACCGTATCCCAACTCAACAAGCGGATGGACACGGTATTGGCGGCAGGCACGGGAACGGGTGACACCGAAATCCTCGACGCTCGTGTGGACGCAGAGGGCAAGGAGTACGATACGCTTGGATCGCATATCCGGGATATCCTTCCGAGAGCAAAGGAAAATGCGGCAGAGGTTTTCTCTCAGACAATGGCAGAAAATTATGACGCAGGCGTTTTCAGCATGGAGGAGTACGACCTTCTTAAAAATCGGACGCTTGTCCACCCTTACAACACATCTACCTTCAGCGGATGGGTATCCGAGTATGAAGCTCCTGCGGATATTGTGGTTAATGCACTTCGTTTTTACATCAAGGCGCGTGAAACGCCGGTATCAAAGATCCGTGTGGAGATTGCCTTTGGCGAGAGAACGGATGAGGAAATCCGATTTAAAACAGACCTTGATGTGAATATCGAGCCTGAGACGGAGCAACTCATAACTTGCACTTTGCCCCATCTGGAGCTGACGGCGGGAGAAATCATCTATATCGCCACACTGGCGGATGCCATCTGCACTCACGGGTTTTTCAGTGACCCCGGACAGGAAAATGTAAGCTGGTATGCTACTAACGGAATGCTGCCTGCTCTGGAAAAAATGAGCAAAGGAACGTCACACCACCTGTATATGAAGATGATCGGCTTTGAAAAGGACAAATTCAGAGCGGACCGGCAGCAGGATGAGTTGGATAACCATGAGGAGCGCATTTCCGAAATGGAAGAGTGGGATGCGCTGATGAGCGAGTTTGAAAAGGAGGATTTCCTCGATAACCAGCAGAATCCGCTTCCGGTTATTTCTGCTGTGGAAAAGTACACGACCTCAACCTTCATCGGCTGGGCGTGCCCGATTGGGAAAGCGAAGGATTTTGATACCCTTGTTTTCTCCATCAAAAACAGAACCGAGGATAAGTATGTCGAGAATGTACGCTGTTTTGTCACGCTGACGGATAAGACAGGAGATGTGCTGGCAGATGAGGTGATGCAGGATGTACACATTGCGCCAGGAGAGTGGCGAAAGATCGAGTTCCGCTTTTCCAAAGCAATCGAAAACACAGAAGAGAACGAACTCTATGCCGGTTTTGCCTGCGATCAGTATGTATCCTTTATGGGTGGTGAAACAGGGATAATCCTTCAGCCGCCTGCCTATGGTGTGGTGACATATAATGCATCCGGAACACCGAGCTATACCGACATGATGAAAGAGCCCGAAAAATGGTCAAATCTTCATGATCCAAGTAAAAACAACACCATGAAGATTGATTTTCTCATCGCAAAACATGCCGTAAGGTATGGGCTTGGCAGAATGAAGGATTCGGTTGAAAAGGTGGCGCAGACGGTAGCGGAGACAGAGATCGATGCGACTCTCCATGAGAAGGTGACTGTTGCTCTTCCTCCGAGGGTCATCCTGCCGGATGTGTTTCACGCTGTTGCCGGCGATACGCTCCAGCTGTTCTATCGCGGGTTTGTGGAACACCCCGATCCGTATTTCTACAATATTGAGGTCAAGTGCGACATCGGAAAGAATACGCTTCGATATTTTGAGGTAACGCCAACGGATAGTAACGCAGGCGACCACAAGCTCACGGTGAATGTACGGGATCATCTCGGCAGTCTCCTGACAACGGCGGAGAGTGTTATCCGCGTCCACAAGGTAGGAGCAAGCCCGGAGACAGTGAAAAACATCCTCTGCGTAGGAGACAGCCTCACGAGTTCCGGCATCTGGTGCGCAGAAGCGAGACGGAGACTGTTGGAAAGTGGCGGAGAGCCTGCCGGACATGCGCTTTCAAACATCCGCTTCGTTGGCACAAAGAAAAACGGCGAATGCGGCTATGAGGGCTACGGCGGATGGACGTGGGCAAGTTATCTCAGAGCACCGTCTGAAACCACACTGGGAATGTGGGTGTACTGCTCTCATGATAAGGACAGCACCGACCAGCACAGTCTGTGGAAGGACGCGACAGGGAATATCTGGTCGATGGAGACAATCGAAGAGGATCGCATCAAATTCACCAGATACCAGAACCACAAAGGGAAGATGCCGGTTGGAGCAGGTACGCTTACTCATTACCAGAGCGCATCGCATACAGCGGACATCAGCTTCAGTGACACTGCGTATGCGGAGGGAAATCCGTTCTGGGACAGCGCAGAGGAGAAGGTCGATTTCCAGACCTACTGTGCGAGAAATCAGTTTGAAGGCATTGATTGCCTTATCACGCTGCTTTCCTGGAACGGTATGGCGGCTTCCCAGTTTGCAAGCAGTGAAACCAGCATCAAGACTCATGTGGAGAACGCAAAGAAGCTGCTCCGTATTTTCCATGAGCAGTATCCGAATGCACTGGTGAAGATGATGGGCGTACAGCTTCCGTCTATAAACGGTGGCTGCGGACAGAACTACGGAGCAAACAGTGGGTATTCCAACTGGTACGGACTTGTATGTGCAGTTATGAACCTGAATCTTGCTTACCAGGCGATGGCGAATGAGGATGAGTTCCAAGACTATGTGGAGTTCATTAACATCTCAGGTCAGTTTGACAGCGAGTACAACATGCCGCGTCAGTCCAAACCTGTGAATACAAGAAGCACAACTACGGAACAGATTGGGACAAACGGAGTGCATCCGACCACGCAGGGGTATTACCAGATCGGTGACGCTGCGTATCGGGCGCTTGTTCCGGTGGTGACGGAG
>CAVIJY010000124.1:0-3134 GCA_963643215.1 Lachnospiraceae bacterium
GCATACGGATAATTGGTCAGGAGATACTCCATCACCACATTCCATGCACCGTAATAGGTCTCGTTGGTCGTATCGCTGACCGTACCAAGATTGGTGTGTCCGCTGTCGTTGATGCCAAACCAGAGCGTGATATAGTCCACATCGGCAGGGATGTTCTTATACCTTGTAAGAGCAAACGGATTTCTGTAGCTCTCGGCAATGCCCTCATCACCGTTTATATACTCCTTCGAGAGCGGCATGATGGAGCCGCACTTACCGTCGTTGATGAGAGTCATGTTATTGCGCCTTGCAATCCACCACGGATAGGTCTTGTACATCTTCCACTCGGTATCATAGATGACCGGGCTGTTTTTTCCTGCCAGCCCATTCTCATCCGTCCATCCGGAGAAGTCACCTTCGGTGAAGCTGTCACCGGTTGCAAAATACTTCTTACCCCAGAGGACGTTTGCAGATTTCAATGCTTCCGCCGAGCTTTCCAGTTCCGTACAGCGCTCTTGCAGTGCCTTGATGGTCTCTTCCTTGGGAACCGTCTCCTCCAGCTTATCAATACGGGCTTCATCCTTATCAACTGTTTCCTTGATCCGGTGAATCAGAGGCGAGTAGAGAAAGCTCTCGTTATCAATCCTGAAGACCGTGTAGTAATTGTGAAGCTCTGCGCCTTCCTCCGGCAGCGTCCAGTCCACGTTCCCATACGCCATCATCCAGAACTCCCCGTCAAAATCCTCCGTTACGCTTGCAAGCTTCTCTACCATCTTCGCAAAGGTTGTATCAAAGTCCAGGGTGTAATAATCATCGTATAAAGGGGCCAGCTTGACATCAATGTAGCTGTAATTTCCCCAGCTGTGACCTGCATTGAGCGCATAATGCCCGAACGCCAATGCTTCTTCTTTTTTGATGATCAGCGTACTACCCTTAAGCTCCGACATGGTTCCAAGCTTCATCGTAAAACCGCTGTCCGTTGCAAGTTTAAAGTCAGCTGTTATGCGAAGGTCAACGATGCCGGTATCCTGATTGAACGTCACGAAGCTCGCATTCCCATTCTGCGCCGCAATAGCCCTCTGAATGGTTTTCACCACGCCGGCTCTCTTTGTGTCCACGGCGTACTGCGCATTTGTTGCATTATCCGCTTCCACAGCGTGGTCAGCCTCCGGCGCATGGTCTGCTTCCTCGGAATGCCCCGCATAAAGAGAATGAGCCGAGAAGAACGCTTCCGGCGCTCCCGACTCACCTGTAAGGCCATAGCCCATGTCCTCATACACAAACATGGAAAGCCGGAAGGTATACATCCCATCTGCCGGAACAGAATGACCGCTGTATCCTCCGAAGAGGAAATTCAGATAAAAATCGGTATCGCCGCGTTCCTTCGCCTGATACGCTTCAGAGCTTGTGTCAACCAGAAACTCGTTATACCCCTCTTTCAGCGTCTGCCACTGCATGATCGTGTATTTGGAATTGAATGCGCCCCAGAAGCCGTATGCCCAGTAGACCTCGATTTCAGCCGATGACCACATCTGCACGAGCATCTTCCTGCCGTTATACTTTTCGTCGAACTCTGCCTGCGGGATTCTGACATACCCTCGTATAAAGTGCTTGGGGTCGCTCTCCTCGTTGTTCATGGTCAGGTTAATACCAATACCGGAACGCACACCGCAGTTCTCGATCTTTTCAAGCGTCATCGTGCTGCCGGTACCCTGCTCTGACTTAATTGAGGGGTTCGTGATAGCAAGCGGTATCTTTGGCACACGAGCAAGAAACGCATCCGTCCTGCGTATGGAAGAACCGAGCGTCTCATACACATTTCCGTTGCCGTCTACACGGGCATCGAGGATTTCGGTATCGGTCGTTACGCCCTTTGCGATGCTGTCCATACGGGCATTGAGGGCTTTCTCCGACTTATCGAATGCCGTCTTCTGCTCTGTCATGGCAGTCTGAGCTTCCGTGACCTTCTTTGTCAGAGTTGTCGTTGTCTCTTCCAGACTTGTATCCACATGCTCTTTTGTAGCAGCGTTGTCTGCAATGACCGCCCTAGCGGTAGCTTCATTATGCGACTTGATTTTAAGCGCAGTGTTTGAGTTGTCCTCTTTGATTTCTGCCATCGTATTTGCGTTATCCTCTTTGATGGCTGTTTCAGTTGCATCGTTGTCTGCCTTGATGGCGGCTTCCGTTGCATCATTATCTGCCTTGATCGCGGCTTCCGATTCTGTCACATGCTGATCCAGCATATACAGCTGTTCATTAAAATCCGAACACAGTGCCCAGTAATCGGTCTGAGAGATATCCGTCCCGGCAGGCACAGTTTTGCGGCTGATGTAGCTGTTTCCGCTTGCCTTGTGGTAGACGATACTCTCCATTTCATATTCATTCGTAGTGTCCCAATAGCCGCAGTGCTTGGGAACGATTCTCTTTCCTACATATTTCGCCATTACTCTTCTCCTCCATATTCCACAACGAGGTTGCCCTCATCGTCCATGCCAAAGACAAGCCCCAGCCGCTCGTCCGTATCGAACACAAGGTAACCGCTGTCGTTAATGCTGGTCTCCACCAGTGCCGGCGGGATGCGCTCCACTGTATCCGAGTAGCTGCCCACACCGAGGTTGATACCATCGTCCGAGTTGATCCCGAAATAGCCGTCCTCCGTGGTAAAGCACTCGAACACGCCGTTTCGCACCGCCTCGGCAACAGACGCATAGGTCGCCGTGGTGATCATCTTGTTCTTAACAGCAGCACGCTCCACATAGAGCGTAAAGCAAAAAGAGCCGAGGATATCGCCCTCGGAATCCAGAAGAACCAGATCCACAGGAAACCTGCCGTAAGCCTCGGTCATAAAATCCGTGATCGTAATGATGAGCTTTCCGTCAGTAAGGGCTATCTTGTCGTTTGTGACCGCCTCCGTGCTGTACTGGAACAGCCGCCCGTCTGGTCTCGTGCCGGAGTAGGTCAGTATCGCATCGGTGGGGATTTTATACTCCACTGCATTTGCATAGAGCGTACATCGTACCTTCCTGCTCCTGTGATCAAACTGCTTCACATGAACGACAGGCGGCACGATATGCTCCGTAAGAGATAGTTCGATGTCCTGATAGATGGACAGGGAACCGATATTGATTGCCATTAGGTTTTGCCTCCTTCCTCGG
>CAVIJY010000125.1:0-2951 GCA_963643215.1 Lachnospiraceae bacterium
ACCAGCTTGCTCAGATACTTGTATCTGTTCTTTGCATTCTGCTCGTTCTCGGCGAAGAGCTTGGATGCTCTCTCCTTGTTCTTAAGAGCAAGTGACGCATAACGAACCTCGCCTGCAAGGAATGCCTGATAATCCTCAGTCGGCTCCTTGCTGTCAAGCGTAAACTTCGCGCCCTCTGCTGCCGGGTTGTATCTGAAGTTGTTCCAGTATCCTGTCTGTACAGCCAGCTTCTCCTCGGTCATGGCCTTGTCCATGCCCTTCTTGATGCCGTGGTTGATACACGGAGCATATGCTATGACAAGTGACGGACCCGGATATGCCTCTGCCTCGGCGATAGCCTTGACAGCCTGATTCATATCAGCACCCATACAGATCTGTGCTACATATACATAGCCGTAGCTCATAGCGATGGAGGCGAGATCCTTCTTCTTGGTCTCCTTGCCGCCTGCCGCAAACTGTGCTACCGCGCCGACCTTTGTAGCCTTGGATGACTGACCGCCGGTGTTCGAGTAAACCTCGGTATCGAATACCATGATGTTGATATCCTTGTTGGATGCAAGCACATGGTCTACGCCGCCGAAGCCGATATCGTATGCCCAGCCGTCGCCGCCGAATACCCAGTTGGACTTCTTTGCCACATAGTCCTTATTGGCTACGATATTCTTTGCCGCCTCTGTATCTACATTTGCCAGAGCTGCAAGCATCTTGTCGGATGCTGCGCCGTTCTCCGCGCCGATGTTGAAGGTATCTATATACTCCTGGCATGCTGCCTTGACAGCCGCGTCGGATGTTGTATCGATGACCTCCTGTACCCTTGTCTTGATGTTGTCTCTGAGTGCCTGGTTTGCAAGATACATACCATAGCCGAACTCAGCCGCATCCTCGAACAGTGAGTTGTCCCATGCCGGTCCCTGTCCCTTAGCATTGACTGTATAAGGTGTGGACGGTGATGAGTTGCCCCAGATAGAGGAGCATCCTGTCGCGTTTGCGATGTACATTCTGTCGCCGAACAGCTGTGTGATCAGCTTAGCATAAGGTGTCTCGCCGCAGCCTGCGCATGCGCCCGAGAACTCAAGCAGCGGCTGCTTGAACTGAGAGCCCTTTACTGATGCCGGCTTGAACTTTGCTACAACATCCTCCTTTACAGGAAGTGTAACAGCATAGTCGTAGTACTTCTGGATCTCTGCATTCTTCTCGAAGTTCTCCATAGTAAGAGCCTTCTCGCCCTTCTTTCCGGGGCATACATTCGCGCAGGATCCGCATCCTGTACAGTCAAGTGCAGATGTAACGATAGCAAACTTGTATCCGGGCATACCTGTGAGGTCAAGCACCTTCTTGCCCTCGGGCATCTTGGCTGCCTCCTCCTCTGTCATAGCTACCGGACGGATAGCTGCATGAGGACATACATATGAGCAGAAGTTACACTGGATACAGTTGTCTGCATTCCAGATCGGTACATTTACCGCAATACCGCGCTTCTCGTATGCAGATGAGCCTGAAGGTGTAGAGCCGTCAACATAAGCCTTGAATGCGGATACGGGAAGGTTCTTGCCCTCCTGTGCGTTAACCGCTGCCTGGATGTTGTTTACGAAATCAACTACATCCTTGCGGCTGCCCTCTGCCTTTACGACATCAAGGCCTTCGTCCTCGCAGCTGCCCCAGTCCTCGGGGATCTCGATCTTAACGACCGCATTTGCTCCTGCGTCGATAGCTGCCCAGTTCTTCTTTACGACATCTTCGCCCTTGCGGCCGTATGTCTTCTGTGCCGCATCCTTCATCAGGCTGATAGCATGCTCCTCGGGGATGATGCCTGTGAGCTTGAAGAATGCCGACTGAAGGATGGTGTTGATCCTTGTGGGACCCATGCCGGTCTCGATACCGATCTTTACACCGTTGATGATGTAGAAGTTGATCTTATGATCATGCATGTACTTCTTAACCTGTCCGGGAAGATGATGAGCTATCTCATCAGCCGACCAAGCGCAGTTCAGAAGGAATGTACCTCCGTCTACCAGCTCCTGTACCATGTTGTACTTGCGGATATAAGACGGATTGTGGCATGCAACAAAGTTTGCTCTGGTGATCAGGTATGTGGACTTGATCGGCTTTGCACCGAATCTCAGGTGAGACATGGTTACACCGCCGGACTTCTTTGAATCATAATCAAAGTAAGCCTGTGCATACATATCTGTGTTGTCACCGATGATCTTGATGGAGTTCTTATTTGCACCTACGGTACCGTCAGCGCCCAGACCCCAGAACTTGCAGTTTGTAGTTCCCTCGGGTGTGGTTACCAGATTCGGACCCAGAGGCAGTGACAGATATGTCACATCATCATCGATACCGATGGTGAATCTTGCCTTATCCTCATTGTCATATACTGCAACGATCTGCGCGGGAGTTGTATCCTTGGATCCGAGTCCGTAGCGTCCGCCGTATATGGTTGCATTCTCGAACTGTGTGCCCTTAAGTGCAGCTACAACATCAAGATACAGAGGCTCTCCGATAGCTCCGGGCTCCTTTGTTCTGTCAAGAACAGATATCTTCTTAACTGTTGAGGGGATAGCAGCGACAAATGCATCCTTTGCGAAGGGTCTGTACAGACGAACCTTGACAAGGCCCACCTTCTTGCCCTGAGCATTCAGATAATCCACTGTCTCCTCGATAGTGTCGTTTACGGAACCCATAGCAACTATAACCTGCTCTGCATCTGCAGCGCCGTAGTAGTTGAACAGCTTGTAATCCGTACCCAGCTTCTCGTTGACCTTGTCCATATACATCTGAACGATGGCCGGAAGTGCATCATAGTACGGGTTGCTTGCCTCTCTTGCCTGGAAGAAGATGTCAGGGTTCTGAGCCGAGCCCATCTGACGGGGATGATTCGGGTTAAGAGCAGCATCCTTGAATGCCTTGATAGCCTCGAAATCAGCCATATCCTTCAGATCCTCATA
>CAVIJY010000126.1:0-2731 GCA_963643215.1 Lachnospiraceae bacterium
CTCGGCCTCCTCTACGACGGCAGCACTGCTTCGTATGACGAGAACAACTATGCTTGAGGTTATCCGTCAGGATTATATCCGTACGGCGAGAGCAAAGGGTGCACCGCAGAAGAAGGTTATCTACGGGCATGCTCTGCGCAATGCACTGCTTCCGGTAGTTACAGTAGTCGGTACAAACTTTGGGTATGCGCTGGGAGGCTCTATCGTTCTGGAGCAGGTGTTCACTATACCCGGGCTCGGTCAGCTGATGATCAATGCGATAAGGCAGAAGGATACTCCCATAGTTATGGGGGCAGTTATGACAACAGCTATATTCGCAAGCCTGGTGAATCTTCTGGTTGATATCATCTACACATATATCGACCCGAGACTTGCGTCCAGATTCAGCTCTGCGGAAAGGAAGGTGAAAAAAGCATGAGTACAACATCACCCGAGAATGCAGTAAAAAGCAGCTACAGTGTTGCAAAGAAGAAGAGCCAATGGAAGACAATCTGGATCAGATTCAAAAGAAACAAGCTTGCGGTTACAGGACTTATTGTCTTTCTGATAATGGCGGCCATGGTTTTGAGCGCTGATCTGTGGCTGGACTATGAAAGCGGCGTTACAACCATGGATATAGATAATGCCTATCAGACACCGAGTGCCGAGCACATCTTCGGAACCGACCAGTACGGAAGAGATTACTTCACCAGAGTTGTGTTTGGCGGGCGTATCTCCATGTTTGTAGGTATCGCGACTGTGGCGGTATCTCTTACATTCGGAGGATTGATCGGCGCGGCAGCGGCATATTACGGCGGCAAGGTGGACGAGGTGCTGATGAGATGCATGGATGTCCTGATGGCCATACCCAGCACATTGCTTGCGATTACGATCATATCAGCCCTCGGAAGCAGTCTGTTCAATATGATAGTCGCGATGGGTGTATCGCAGATAGCGAGAATGTCGCGTATCGTTCGATCTGCTGTCATGAGCGTAAAGGATCAGGAGTATATCGAGGCCTGCAGAGCCTGCGGAACAAGCGATGCGAGAACCATATTGCGGCATATCTTCCCAAATGCTATGGGGCCGGTGCTGGTACAGGTCACTCAGACCGTGGCTCGTTCTGTCATCACTGTAGCATCTCTGAGCTTTGTCGGGCTGGGCGTATCTGAGCCGACTCCGGAATGGGGTGGCATGCTGTCATTTGCAAAGACTCAGATGAGATATTATCCGTACCTGTCTCTGTTTCCCGGATGCGCAGTGGTTATGTCGGTTATGTCTCTTACACTGGCAGGAGACGGGCTGAGAGATGCCATGGATCCGAGACTGAGAAACTGATGATGCGGGAGGTCGAATATGTCTGAGAAACTTCTTGAGATAAAAAATCTTAGTGTTTTGTATAAAACAGATGAAGATGATGTGTATGCGCTGAACGGAGTCGACCTGAGCGTTGATAAAGGGGAAACTCTGGGACTGGTAGGAGAGACCGGCGCCGGAAAAACAACTATAGCTTTGAGCATCATGAAGCTGCTTCCGGATCGCGTCGGATTCATCACCGGAGGCGATATCAGATTTGACGGCAAAGATCTGGTCAACATGAAGGAAGAAGATATGCAGTCTCTGCGGGGAAATGATATATCAATGATCTTTGCCGACCCCATGAGTGCACTGAATCCGCTTCATACTGTCGGGGATCAGATCGCAGAGGTTATCGAGCTGCACCACCCCGGGATGAGCCATGCCGATGTAGAGAACAAGGTTGATGAGATGATGGAGCTTGTAGGTATTCCGGCAGAGCGCAAGACAGAGTATCCGCATCAGTTTTCCGGAGGAATGCGCCAGAGGATAGTAATCGCCATAGCTCTTTCATGTAGTCCGCGATTGCTGCTGGCTGATGAGCCGACCACAGCGCTTGATGTCACCATCCAGGCTCAGGTTCTTCAAATGATGAATGACCTGAAGGAACGCCTGAATACCGCGATGATCATGATCACGCATGATCTGGGAGTGGTGGCTCAGATATGTGATACCGTCGCCATCATATATGCGGGTGAGATCGTAGAATACGGAAGAATCGAGGATATCTACGAGGGAGAGCAGCATCATCCGTATACCGTGGGACTGTTCGGGTCGATACCGGATATCACCAGCACTGCCAGAAGACTGACACCCATCGACGGTCTGATGCCCGATCCCAGCAAGCCTCTTCCGGGATGCCGTTTTGCGGACAGGTGCCCTCATTGCATGGATATCTGTAAGACAAAGGCGCCGGGTATAGCAAACATCAACGGACATCAGATCAGATGCTTCCTTTATGAGACACAGGAACAGAAAGGTGAGGAGGGAAGATAAATGGAGATGCCGTTGATTCAAACAAAAGACCTGGTTAAATATTTCAATACGAAAAAAGGCCCTCTTCATGCGGTGGATCATGTGAATCTCTCAATCAGAAAGGGAGAAACGCTTGGAGTCGTAGGCGAGAGCGGATGCGGCAAATCAACTCTGGGAAGAACCATACTGCGTCTGCTGGAGCCGACATCGGGAGAGATCCTGTATAACGGAGAGGATATCGTAAAGTATTCGCCGAAGCAGATGAAAGAGATGCGAAAGAAGATGCAGATCATCTTTCAGGATCCCTTTACCTCTCTCAATCCCAGAATGTCCGTAAGCGAGATCATAGCTGAGCCCATGATCACCACAAAGACTTGCACCAATGCAGCAGAGCGTCTTGACAGAGTGTACCATCTGATGG
>CAVIJY010000127.1:0-2611 GCA_963643215.1 Lachnospiraceae bacterium
CTGGATCGAGAGCGAGAGCAAT
The DNA here is from genome assembly GCA_963643215.1 of Lachnospiraceae bacterium. Taxonomy (GTDB): domain Bacteria; phylum Bacillota; class Clostridia; order Lachnospirales; family Lachnospiraceae; genus Darwinimomas. Next base: position 23 of record CAVIJY010000127.1, read on the forward strand.
CTGTCACAGGACACCCGTGCTATGGTCTGCGGCAATGCTAAGGTCTACGGCAATGCTAAGGTCTACGACGATACTGAGGTCTACGGCGATGCTGAGGTCTACGGAAATACTGTCATCCGCGGCATCGCTATGATCTACGGCGATGCTGAGGTATACGGCAATGCTAGGGTCTACGGCGATGCTAGGGTGTCACAAGGTATTACCACCTCGATGCACATCAGGTCAACAGCACGGTGGCATGAGTACCAGTACAGGCAAGCAGAGCTGCAGAGGAAGTGGGATATAGCAGATGGGAAGGTGGAGAGATGACGGTATTGGTAGCTTGCGAGGAATCGCAAACGGTTTGCAAGGCCTTCCGGGATCGAGGGATTGAGGCTTACAGTTGTGATATCCAGGAGCCAAGCGGAGGGCATCCAGAGTGGCACATCTTAGGTGATGCGGTCGCTGCTTTAGTGGGGGGGTAATAACCACTATGGACGGCGTAGAGCATGATGTTGGTAGGTGGGACTTGTTGATAGCGCATCCGCCTTGCACCTATCTTTCTAATGTTGCCACTAGTTCATTCTCACTCAGAGTAAGACCGGCGGAGGAAGTTGTGGACAGATGGAAAGAGAGAGCAAAAGCTGCGGTTTTCTTCATGCAGTTCGCCTTGGCACCGATCAGGCACAAATGCATCGAGAATCCAGTCGGGTTCATGAATACGGCTTATGGACAGGCCACACAAATCATTGATCCATGGATGTTTGCGGAATCGGTGGACGATAAAGAAAACTATGTGACGAAGAGAACTTGCTTATGGCTGACGGACTTGCCGACGTTAAAGACTAACGATTTGCCAAGACCAGACAACAGGAAGCTGTGGGGGACACTGTCTAGCGGCAAGCCGAAGAACTGGACAGATAGCTACTCACGAAAGGCAAAGGTCAGAAGCAAGACATTTCCTGGCATTGCAAAGGCCATGGCGGAACAATGGGGAGATTATCTAAAGGAGAGAGCAATGAGTAAATGGATTCCAGTGACGGAGGACAGGCCCGGCCCGGAAGAGGAAGGGCACTACCTTGTGACGGTCGCGAATGATGAGTACGAGGGGCCGGATATCATAGTCGCATTTTATGAGCTGGACGGAAGGTGGTCATCAGACTTTTTCATCAGGAGCGACATCGTGGCGGCATGGATGCCATTGCCAGAGCCGTACAAGGAGGACGAGCAGTGAAAGAGTACCTGACCTGCACCGAATGCCATCACTGCAAGCCGCAGGGCATCCGTAAGGAGGGATTCATGGGAGCCGGGTACAAGTACGGCATCTGCAGACAGGGTGGGAATCTTGTATTTCTGGAGCCGTGGAAGGAGAAGAGAATCTACGGCTCTGGATATATCAGCCACAAAGCGAGCAGCTGTGGGCGGTATCTCAAATCAGGAACTGAAATTTTAGATTCTGATTTGAGATGGTGGAGAAGAGGATAAAATGGACGACCTTTTACAAGAACTAATACAAAATGTCTTTGGTGGCATATTCATATCTACGGCAATAGCCGTCATGGGGATATTAGTAGCAATGCTGATACATGCATTTATGACAGAGTGCATGAAAGCAAAGGGCGACATAGCAGAGACCGCAGCTATCCTATCTGGCCTTGCGGTAATAGTCGGCGGCGTAATCGGTGGAGTATTGACTTACATACACTAAAAGGAGGTAAAGAGACGAAATGGGCGGAATCTTAGAGGGTATTGATAGGATCATCATCGAAACAGACGAAGAAAACCCTGTAGCCATCGCAGAGATCACAGAGAACGAAATCGTCCTTGCGGATGGTTACAGGGCCAGATTGAGACCGGATTATCAGTGCTCCGTGTCTCTTGGCGGACAAGGATCATTGCCGTAGCTGTCCTTTGAACGGATGCGTCCATTGCGGTTCTGGATAATCAGCTCGCTCGCTTGGTTCCTTGCAACGGACCTTCCGTAATTGGCGGCCTCTCTCTGTGTGGCAAATAGTTTTGTGCCGCGCTGATTGCCTTCACCGTGCACAGCCCATTTGCCACTGCGTGGAGAAACCCATTGATTTTTACCCATTTAAAGACCTCCTTTCAACAAGATATTGTATAGAACGTTCGTTCTATACAATATCATAGAGAACGCAGGAGAAAAGTCAAATGCAGCTAGGAGAACATCTAAGAGAAACAAGAATGAACAAAGGCATGACACAGGCTGAACTGGCTCAAAAAGCAGGGGTAACAATTCGATCAATAACGTATTGGGAGAACGGAAAGAAACACATGACAGTGGAAAGCGCTGACAGAGTGTTTCGAGCACTTGGCGAAAGCCTAACTATTGGAGAAGCAAAAGATAAACAGGAGGAATGAAGAATGAACAGCGTAGTACTCATGGGAAGACTGACAAAGGACCCGGATGTGAGATACACCCAAGGTCAGCAGCCGACATGCATAGCAAGATATAGTCTCGCGGTAGATCGCAAGACAAAGGATGCAAACGGTAATCGGCAGGCTGATTTTATTAACTGCGTGGCCTTTGGAAAATCTGGGGAGTTTGCAGAGAAGTATCTGCACAAGGGAATGAAAGTCTGCATCAGG
>CAVIJY010000128.1:0-2467 GCA_963643215.1 Lachnospiraceae bacterium
CCTTCACAAAGGAAGCACCCGATGCAAGCTCTTCCTTGGATTTAATCTTCTCCATGGTTCCTGTTTCCACCTTGAAGACAATCTTGGAAACGCGCAGCTTGCGATCCAGGGACTGAATTGCCTTGCGTACCAGTTCATCTGTATCAAAATCAACTACATAGGTGGATTTTGCATTGATTTTCGCCCACAGTGCCTTGAATTCCGGCATCGCAAGCTTGTTCTCATCAACATGCAGCTCCACATTATTGCTGCGGGCATTTTCCGGCATCATGGACTTGCTGTCGTAGATGGAATCAATGATCTCAATGACAGATGCGGCGGAGTCCGCCACTTCTTCTGCAATCTTGATCTCATTGTTTGCCTTGTCGGCGTAGTATTTATCCGTGAGATTGCCCTTCTTGTCGATATAGCCGTTCACGATCAGGTCAAAGTGAATGGCACTTGCAGTATCCTGATCCACAACCTGCTCATTGCCCTTATCATCCTTAATCACCTTACCTACAAACAAGTCTGTTGTAACAGCACGGGGACGGTCTGCTACTGCTTCAGCAATCTCCGTCTGCAAGCCCTTGGCAAAGCTGTCATAGCTTTCACTGGCGATAACAGTCAGTACATTGACATTCTGCACATCCTCGCCCAGTACATTGGTATCCATGCGCTCGCCGTCCTGATTAACGCAGAGGCGCAGGCCACGGCCTACCTCCTGACGCTTGCGCACCTCGCTGCTGCTCTGTTTCAGCGTACAAATCTGGAATACATTCGGGTTATCCCAGCCTTCTCTCAGTGCAGAGTGGGAGAAGATAAAACGAACCGGAGAACGCTTCGGATCGCGATCCAACAGCAGCTCCTTGTTCTTCATAATCAGCTCATAGGCATCTACATCGTCCGTGGTGGTTTCCTTGCGGCCTACCTTGGAGTCAATCATCTTGCCCTTCTTGTCGATGGAGAAGTATCCGGCATGGGTCTTCTCCGCAGGAATCGCCTGCAAATACTTGATATAGTCGTCTTCGCCAATGCCAATCTGCAAGTTACCGATGATATCGTTATACTCTTCCACGAACATCTGAGCATATACGCCGTCCGTTGCCTGACCGGCTTCGTCATAGACGCGGTACTTCGCCACCTCATCGATGAAGAATAGTGACAGCACCTTAATGCCCTTATAGAACAACTCCCTCTCCCTCTGGATATGGGACAGAATCGTCTCCCTGATCTGAATACGGCGCAGCTGATCCTCGCTGACCTTGCCGATGACATCACCGGCATAGATCTTGATACCGTTCAAAAACTCTACAGAGTCATCGCGACCGTCAATACGGGATACCACAAAGCCCTGCTTATATTCCTCCATATTGCCGGAGTTATCGTAGAGATTGAAACCCTCAGAAACAGTACGTGTAACCTTACGGATACCGCTTGCGCCCTTATAGTCAAACTGAATGGTGGCCGTAGGCGCAGCCTTGGAAAGGTTAATGCTCTCCAAATAAACATAGCTCTCTGTAGCTGTGCTGCCGGATTCTGAAATACCTTTTACAGCAATCTTCTTTACCAGCCGTTTGTTGTAGGCCTCCATGGCATCCAGACGGTAGACCATGTTATAAATGCTGTCGCTCTTATGGGTCGCGGAATAGCGCAGAGTCAGCAGGGGATTGAACTGTTTTAAATTCTCCTTGGTCTGCTTGCCCTCTACGGACTGAGGTTCGTCGATAATCAGAATCGGATTCGTCTTGGCAATGATATCAATCGGCCGGCGGGAACGGAACTCATCCAGCTTCATGCTGATACGTCTTGCGTCCTTACCTCTGGCATTGAAGGCCTGCGAATTGATAATCATGGCGCAGATGGAGTTATCAGACGCAAAGCGGTCAATCTCCGTCAGCTGTGCGGAGTTATAGATGAAGAAGCGCACCTTCTTGCCGTATTCCTCGGCGAAGTGCTCCTGCGTTACCTGAAAGGATTTGTACACACCCTCGCGGATCGCAATGCTCGGCACAACCACGATGAACTTGCTCCAGCCGTAATGCTTATTCAGCTCATACATGGTCTTGATATAGGTATATGTCTTGCCGACACCGGTTTCCATTTCAATCGTCAGGTTATAGCGGCCTTCCAGCTTGTCAGATGGCTTCAACTGGTTTGTGCGCTGTACCTTCTGTAAATTCTCCAAAATGTGTCGGGCAGAAAGCTCAGGCACGATTCTTTGGTTGCTCCAACCGGTGAAATCCTCTTCATCGGTCAGCGTCTGCTGATAATAACCATTTCCTCTGTCCATCATGTAGGAAGGCGTCAGATACGGCTGTCCGGCAAAGACATCCACCACGGCCTTCGCGGCATCAGCCTGAAATTTCTGATGCTTAAATCGTAGTCTCATCGTCTTCGCCTCCATTCTCATCTGACAGCTGTTCTTCCAGAAGCTTTTGCAGGGCTTCCTTGCTCGGCAGAACTGTCTCGTACTTGCTTGCAAAAA
>CAVIJY010000129.1:0-2230 GCA_963643215.1 Lachnospiraceae bacterium
CGGGCGAAGAAACCGCTGAGAGAGTGCTTTTCCTAAACGGCACGATAGCCGAGGATAGCTGGTTTGACGATGATGTCACACCTCAGCTTTTCAAGGATGAGTTAAACAGCGGAAGCGGTGACATTACCGTCTGGATAAACAGTCCGGGCGGTGACTGTATAGCAGCGGCTCAGATTTATAACATGCTGATGGACTACAAGGGAGACGTGACCGTCAAGATTGATGGTATTGCGGCCAGTGCTGCATCTGTCATTGCGATGGCAGGAACTAAAGTACTTATGAGTCCTGTCAGCACCATGATGATTCACAATCCGGCTACCATTGCCTTTGGTGATAAGACCGAAATGAGCAAGGCAATCGAGATGCTTGATGCAGTGAAGGATTCCATCATGAATGCCTATGAAATCAAGACGGGCATGAACAGGACAAAGCTCTCGCATCTGATGGATGCAGAAACCTGGATGGATGCTCATAAAGCGATGGAGCTTGGCTTTGCAGACGGCATCCTGCAAAGAACAGACATGACCGAGGCAGAAAATCTTGAATTGCCGGAGGTGTCGATGCTCTATTCAAAGGCAGCAGTCACCAACTCGCTGATGGATAAGATAGCGGCAAAGTGCCGTATCAAGGCACCAGATGAAAACAGCACTGGTGCAAACGAAACTGAAAAAGCAACGGATAACGGGCGCTCCTGTGATGAAATACGGGAACGCTTAAATTTTATCAAGAGATTTATTTAAGGAGGATTTGACCTATGACTATCAAGGATATGATCGAGAAAAGAGCAAAGGTGTGGGAGACAGCAAAGAACTTTGTGGATACCCACGAGAACGGCAATGGTGTATTGTCTCCCGAGGATAATGCCACTTACAGCCGCATGGAGCAGGAAATCGAGGATCTGACTGCGGCTATCGACCGCCAGCAGAGAGCCGAGGCAAGAGAGGCAGAGTTTAACAAGCCGTTAAATACACCGATTACCGCAAGACCGGAAAAGCAGGAAATGGAGGAAAAGCGTGGACGAGCATCCAATGCCTACAAAGAGGATTTTGGTGCGCATCTTAGAGGAACAAGGCTCATCCACAATGTTCTTTCCGAGGGTGTGCAGGCAGACGGCGGATATCTTGTGCCGGAGGAGTTTGAAAGACAGATCGTAACAGGGCTTGATGAGGCAAATGTGGTAAGAGGACTTGCTAAGGTCATCACCACCAGTGCAGAGAGAAAGATTCCGGTTGCGGCAACGCACTCTGAGGCACAGTGGACAGCGGAAAACGGTGCATATACCGAGAGCAGCCCGACCTTTGACCAGAAGACCATCGATGCCTTCAAGCTGACTGACCTTGTGAAGGTATCCATCGAGCTTTTGCAGGATTCCATGTTTGACCTCGAAAGCTACATTGCAAATGAGTTTGCCAGAGCCTTTGGCATCGCCGAGGAGCAGGCTTTCTGCGTAGGAAGCGGAACTGGTCAGCCGACAGGCATCTTTACCGCAAAGGGCGGAACTGTCGGTGTAACAGCAGCGAGTGCTACGGCTATCACTGCGGATGAGCTTATCAACCTCATCTATTCGCTTAAGAGTCCATACCGCAGAAATGCAAAGTTCTTGATGAACGACTCCACGGTATCCATGCTCAGAAAGCTCAAGGACAACAACGGAGCATACCTCTGGCAGCCTTCCGTTCAGGCAGGTGAGCCGGACAGACTCCTTGGCTATGAGCTTTATACCTCTCCGTATGTTCCGGTAGCTGCGGCAGGTGCGCTTACAGTGGCATTCGGTGATTTCAAGAATTACTGGATTGCAGACCGCTCCGGAAGAACCGTGCAGAGATTAAACGAGCTTTACAGCACCAACGGACAGGTCGGCTTTGTGGCAACAGAGCGTGTTGACGGCAAGGTAATCCTGCCGGAGGGCATCCAGCTTCTTAAGATGAAGGCATCCTCTTAATCTTGAGAGCGAATAGAAATATAACTACGGCGGTGGGGAAACCTGCCGCCAGTTTTAAGGCGGTGATTTTATGATTGTGACAGTAGATGAGATGAAGAATTATCTGAGGGTGGATTTCTCCGATGATGATAAGCTCCTTGAGGATATAATAGCGGCTGCCGAAAAGCAGTGCATGGATATTGTCCGCATCGATAACGAGGAGGACTTTGCGAAGGCAGGCAATGCCAGAATAGCTGTTATGTTTGCGGCGGCATATATTTATGAGCATCGTGAGGAGGCCGATCACAA
>CAVIJY010000130.1:0-2222 GCA_963643215.1 Lachnospiraceae bacterium
CGGTCCCGGCCAGAATATATCCGTGAGCTTCCATACTATATCGGGTATGTCGCGCGTATATTTCGTCAGATCCCGCGCGTCGTATATGTGTATGATCAGTGGGTTATCCGACGGACGACCCTTTGCCTCGTATATATGCGCGACCGCATCGGGGTCTAACGCATTTGCACCGAGTCCGTATACCGTCTCCGTGGGTATCGCGACCAGCTCGCCCTCTGTGAGGAGGCGCGCCGCAATGTCTACCTCTGCTGCTGAAAGTATCCTCATGTACTGCCTTCTTTTCTCTTTCCTTAAACCGTCTATCGCGTCGTCTCCAACATTAACATAATATGCGCGATAAGTGCCATACCGGCGGTCTCTGTGCGCAGGATCCGCATCCCCAGACTGACAGGGAGAGCACCCGCCTTAGCTGCCGCCTTTACCTCCTTCGGCTCGTATCCGCCCTCGGGGCCTATGAATATATTAATCTGCCGTCTCTCCTCGGCCCCCTTTTTAGGCGGCATCGCCCGCCACAGGAGAATACGGTTCGCTATCTCATGCAGCCCCTCGATGGACGTAAGCTCCTCGTATGCTATCAGCGACAGAACCGGCTTTCGCATAGCCGCAGCGAGCATATGGCGCAGATCATCCATATTTCCAAAATCTCCTTGCATCTCATCAGCGCGCAGTTCTTCCTCACTTGTGCGCATATCCTCCAGCGCCTGCTTAAAGCTCATCACATGGCTGACCTCGGGCACTATGTCTCGCTTGCTCTGCTTGGCGGCGCTCTCGGCTATCTTCTGCCAGCGTTCATGCCGGCTCTCCTCCTTCTTCGCGTCCAGCTTCACTACACACCTGGCCTGAGCGACAGGAACTATCCTCGTTACGCCCAGCTCGACGCACTTCTGGATGATTGTTTCCATCTTATCTGCCTTTGGCAGTCCCTGGTACAGTACGATCTCCACGGGAAGCTCTCTGCTGCGCTGTATTCTCTCGATTATCTCCAGATTGACGCACTTCGGCTCGTATCCGACTATGCGGCATAGCAGCTCCACTCCGGTCTCGTAGCTGACTGTCAGCTCATCTCCCGGTTTCATGCGGAACACATCTTTTATATGATGACAGTCAGTCCCGATGATGCGTACGCTGTCGCCGTCTATCTGTTCCGGTTTTATAAAAAAGTGATTCATGTGTTATCCTTCTATGATATGCACGGCTTGGGTTTTACATATATATATTGTTTCCCTGCAACCGATGTAAGTGAGATACACGCCTGATATACATTCCTCTCATCTCCGTCTCACGGTCACATTGACCCACTCGCCCTGATGGTTGACCTCTATGAGCTCCCACTCGTCCCTTGCGGCAAATGCTGCCTTCACATCCTCTTCCTTCGTATCTATGATACCTGATGTGATGAAATACCCGCCATGCTTCATATGCTGCGCGACTTCTCCCGCGAGCGCGATGATCACGGGCGCGAGTATATTTGCCGTCACTATGTCATATTTTTCGTAGCCTGCCGCGTCCTGCACCGCCCTGTCATCGACTATATTGCCGCAGACTACCTCGAACTGCCCGTCCGTGATGCCGTTGTCCGCCTTGTTCTGCCCGACCGCCTCTATCGCCGCGTCGTCCAGATCCGTGCCGTATACATGCGCGACACCAAGCTTGAGCGCCGTGATGGCGAGTATGCCGCTTCCCGTGCCGATATCCAGCATCTCTATGCCCTGCGCCCCTGCCGCATCCAGCGGATGCTCTCTTAACTGCGGTATATACTTCTCCAGCTGCGTCATGCACAGCTGAGTCGTCTCATGTCCGCCCGTGCCAAATGCCGTCCCCGGATCCATGATGACCACTGTTGCATTCTCCGGTGTACCCTCCGGCAGCTCCTCCCATGTGGGCTTTATGAGCACATCTCCGACCCACAATGGCTTGAAAAACTCCTTCCAGTTGTTGATCCAGTCCTGATCCTGCGTCTCGCTCTCCGTGATCTCACACTCTCCGATGTCGCTCCATTCACGAAGCTCGTTGAGTGCCTCCTTCACATCATCCAGTATCGCCGGGATGTTCTGCTCCGGATCGAGATAGAAGCTGATTGTGGCTGTGCCGTCGTCCTCGCCCAGATCCGGGAGGATATCTATGAACATCCCCTTTGTCTCCTCCTCGGTCAGCGGAACCTTATCCTCTATCTCGATGCCCTCCACACCGACCTCGCCCAGCGTCGCGCTGATGAGATCAAC
>CAVIJY010000131.1:0-2200 GCA_963643215.1 Lachnospiraceae bacterium
AGCGAGCCAAAAATGCTGAGAAAATCAGTGCTTTGCAGGAGCGTAACCGCAAGCTTAGCGACCAGATCTTGAAACTGGAAAATACGGATATCATCGGTATGGTGCGCGAGATCGGCATGACGCCGGAAGAGCTCTACGAGTTTTTAAACGGCAAGAAGCCTGCGGAGTCTGAGTCGGTTAAGGGCATGGAGGATAAAGAAACGGAGGATTACGAGAATGAGAATTAAAAGGGAAAATGGCATGAGGGCGGCTGCGTTTGCGGCCGTTCTTGCTTTGACCATGAGCATGGGGGTAACGGCATTTGCCTATGACGGCAGTTCGGATGGCACCGGAACGGATGCTGCTGCACAGACTGCCACATCTTCGCAGGTGGAAAGGACAGGAACTGTCACCACCAATGGAAGCAGGTTAAATCTTCGCGACGGCAGTGGCACCGATCACAATGTTATCGGTCAGCTGCCCAACGGTGATACCGTTTCCGTTGTGGGAGAAGAGAATGGCTGGTATCAGGTGGTCGTTCCGGAGAAAACCGGATATGTGAGCGGACAGTATCTGACGGTCAGTGAAAATGCCGTTGACAATGAGGCTGATACAACTACACCAGAAGATACTGCCAGTGACAGCGTATCGGATGAGACGGAAACCGGCTCGCCCCTTACGCCGGACGGCAATCTGGAGTTGGTGGATGATGTGACGCAGGAGTCCGACGGCAAGCAGTTCATCACCGTCCAGTCGAAGAACGACAACACCTTCTATATCGTCATCGATCGGGATAAGGATACCGACAATGTGTATTTCATGAATCTTGTGGATGAGGCTGATCTGATGGCACTCATGGAGGATGGCGAGGTTACGCTTAAATGCACCTGCAAGACCCGTTGTGAGGCCGGTAATGTCGATACCACCTGCCCGGTCTGCAAGAACAATATGACAGAGTGCACCGGCGAGGAGCAGGAAAAGGAAGTAGAGACCACTGTCGAGCCGACAGTCGATGAGACAGAAAAAACAGAATCCAAAGGCAGTGCCGCTCCGGTTATGATGCTTCTTCTGATTGTGGTTCTGGGGGCAGGCGGTGCCGTTTACTACCTGAAATTCAGAAAGCCTAAGACAGACACCAAGGGACCTGTCGATCTGGATGACTATGATTTCGGCGATGAGGACGACGAAGACGATGTGGAATATGTCTCCGAGGATGATCTGCCGGAAGATGACGAAGCTACCGATGATTCTGATGATATTGACGAAGAGTAATTGTGCAAGAGCCGCTTGCACAATTTCAGAGAAAGGCATGGTGACAATATGAGACTTGTAATTACCGAGAAGCCCTCCGTGGCAAAATCCATTTCCGCTGTCCTTGGCGCAAAAGAGCGCCGGGACGGCTATCTTGAGGGCAACGGCTACCTTATTTCTTGGTGTTTCGGGCATCTGGCGGAGCTGGCCTCCGCTGATATCTATGACGAGGCTTACGGCAAATGGAGCCGTGAACAACTTCCGATTATACCTGACAGCTGGCAGTACAGTGTGGGGCGAGATAAGAAAAAGCAACTTGATCTACTTTCTGATTTGATGCGTCGAGAAGATGTAACCGAGGTTATCAATGCCTGTGATGCAGGACGCGAGGGTGAGTTGATTTTCCGCACGGTTTATCAGCTTGCAGGCTGCAAAAAGCCCATGAAGCGACTCTGGATTTCCTCCATGGAGGATAACGCTATTCGTGAGGGATTTGAACAGCTCCGTGACGGCAGTGAGTATGACAATCTTTATGCCGCAGCGCTTTGCAGAAGCAAGGCAGACTGGCTGGTTGGTATCAATGCAACGCGTCTGTTTTCCGTGCTATATCACCGCACGTTGAATGTGGGACGTGTGGTTTCTCCTACGCTTTCTCTTCTGGTACAGCGAGAAGCAGAAATCAAGGCCTTTCAGCCAGAGCCGTTTTATACGGTGAAGTTGGATACAGGAGATTTTACGGCTGTCAGCGAAAAGATGAAGGAGAAGCCGGATGCAGAAAAGCTGAAGGAATCCTGCACCGGGAGCACAGCCGTCGTCCGCAGTGTAGAGCAGAAGGAAAAATCCGAGAAAGTTCCTGCACTCTATGACCTGACGACGCTTCAGCGAGACGCAAACCGCATCCTTGGCTTTACCGCCCAGCAGACACTGGATTATTTGCAGTCCCTCTATGAGAAAAAGCTCTGCACCTATC
>CAVIJY010000132.1:0-2136 GCA_963643215.1 Lachnospiraceae bacterium
GACCTGCTCCGGTTTCCTCCCACTGGTTCTCCGGGTCAAAGGTTCCGTCGGAGGTGAGGGTGATGCCGCCCGCGGAGAAAATGCCCTGCTCTGAAATGTAGAGCGCTTTGACGCCGTCCTCGGTCGGTTGAGTGTTATCGTTCTGCGAATCGTCCGTATTCGTCACGTTGCTGCCGCAGGCGGTCAAAGACAGGATCATCAGCGCAGCCAACAGCAGGCTGCCGAGTTTCTGAACGCACTTCATAAAATCATCCTCCCTAAATATTATTGTGCAATAGTACCGAATCAACTGCAAAATGAGCATATTCGGCAACTATTCAATAGGTTTTTATCAACATTTTTCAGAGCCAGCGGACATCAGCCTGCATCAAATCACAATGATTTGTGCGGCTTACAGGCAAAAATGGGTATAGCAAATAGAACGTCTTGCTTGCGTTATGACGGCCTTGTGTAAAACCCATCTCTCCTGCGGCAGCAAACCTCCCATGTCTAACAGGATCGTCCGCTCAAAGCGGTGTCCTCAATTCCTTCGTTCTGCCTGTCCACAGTGGGGCGCCGCTGATGCTCCTATGCGGGATCGTTGTCCCCTGGTGTAACTCTTTGCGGCTGCCGGCTCTGTATTTGTTGAACTTGCATTCCTGTCACCCGGCACCATTGAACTGGCGGACGCTTCCCGGTTACAGGGTTTCTTTGTCAGGCTGCCGCCGACTCCGGACGGATCATATCCATCCTCAGCTTCTGCGGATCATACTCAGCACCATGTTTCAAGATGGCATAGAATACCCGGATCAGCTTGCAGCCTGCTGCGATGATGGCCTGCTTGCCTTTGAGCGGATTCTTCTGCCTGGTCGCAAAGTATTTATACACCTCACGGAACTCGGCATTGTTCTGAATCATGGGCAGCATGACCTGAAACAGGATCTTCCGCAGCCTTTTTCTTCCGCGTTTGCTGATAGAGGTCCTGCCTCGGTGCTTACCGGAACTGTTTTCTTTCAATTCCAGTCCGGCCAGCTTCTGGATCTGCTTTGGTGAGTTGAAGCGCCGTATGTCACCCACCTCCGACAGAAAACCTGCTACTGTGATGAGCCCTACTCCCTTGATGGAGAGCAGCTTCTCAGCATGCGGTATCTTCAGCGTTTCCGTCTCCAATACCGCTGTGACCTTTTCCAGTTGTACCTCTTTTGCTCTGTAATCCTCCAAAAGCAGCTGCATTTCCATGCGGGCGCATACACCGCCGTCAAGTCCGATGCTGTTCTGTGCGGCTTCTACCAGGGTCTGCGCCCTCTTCATTCCAACCGCACGCAGCTTCTTCTCCCTCCAGAGATGATTGACACCCTCTGCTCCCAGCTTTACCACATCCTGCGGCAGCGGCGCCGTTTCCAGCACGGTCAGTCCGCTTTCTGAAGCGAAGCTCTTGTAAACTGCAAGGTACTCCGGAAAATATATCTTAAGCCAGCGCTTGATCCGGTTTGTGACGGCATTCAGTTCCTTCACGATCCGCTCCCGGCTTGAGACTGCTTCCCGCAAATCTGCGTAGATCCCCTCTGGGAGATACGGATAGCTATAACGGCCATCTACTACCAGCTTTGCGATGGTTTTTGGATCTTTCTGATCCGTCTTTCTGGGGCTGTTGTCATCCAGTTCCTTGATTTGCTTTACATGATACGGATTGACAAGAACCATGTTGATTTGCTGTGCCTTCAGATACCGCGCAAGGGTGAACCAGTAGTGCCCCGTGGGCTCACAGCCTACGATGATCTGCTCGGTGGCTGCGATTGCCTGATTGCTTCTCAGATAGTCCAGAAAGCTCTGAAAGCCTTCCTGACTGTTGCTGAAATGAAACGCTTTCTTTGACACTTCCTGCCCACGCCAGTTGAACGCACGCGCATAATTCGTCTCGCTGCCGATGTCCACACCGACAACTAAAGTTCTCTCTGTGACTTGTGCTATCTTGCTGTTCTGTGTATAATTCATCTTGAACCTCCGGTTTGATTGGGTTATTACATCCGGCCAGATGCACCTCAAGCTTATCGTGAGGTTCTTCTCTTTTCAATTGGCGCGTTTTACGAGTTACAGGAATGCTCCTTATACAAAAGCATAAGGAGATGGGCGCAAACAGTAAATTCCAGCATTTCG
>CAVIJY010000133.1:0-2047 GCA_963643215.1 Lachnospiraceae bacterium
GGGAGGAGTAAGGATGCCGTCTGTATCTGTCATAGTGCCTGTATATAATGTAGAGAAGTATCTTCCGAGGTGTCTCGACAGCCTCTTAAGCCAGTCTCTTCAGGATATCGAAATCATATGCATAGACGACGGTTCGAAAGATTCATCAGGGGCGATTCTCGATGATTATGCTCTGCGTTCTCCGAAGATAAAAGCTGTACATGTGAATAACGGAGGAGTGTCCAGAGCAAGGAACACCGCACTCAGCATAGCACAAGGCGATTACATCGGGTTCATCGACAGTGACGACTACGCCTCCCCGGGAATGTTCTCGACTCTTCTGGAATATGCCCGGAGGAGTGGGGCAGATATCGTTCAGTGTTCATATGACAAGACCTCCCGAAGGACATCTGAAGTAATGTCTCTTCAGGGAACAGCGGATATTATTACGGCCCTCATGGACTATGATCTCACCAATGCAGTATGGGACAAACTCTACAGAAAAGATGTGATAGAGGGCGTCAGGTTTCCTGAGGATCTGAAGTTTGCCGAAGATTTTGAATTCAATGCACGTGCATTTGTCAGGGCTGAGAGGGTGACGATTATTCCCGATTCGCTCCTGTTCTATACAGAGAGGGATGAATCGGAGTCTCATCATTCAATCAACAATGACCACATAAAAGGATTCCGGGTATATGACTACCTTGAAAATGCATGTGCCGGTATTCCGGCAGGTCTTTCAGCCATCCGAGAAAGGGAACTCTCCGAAAGTCTGAGGTTCCTGGAGAGTACGGCCGGCCACAGCGATATAGAATCCCGCTATATCGATGACCTTATTCAGAGGATAAGAAAGAACAGGAAGTGCATCGCCTCCGACAGATATCTTTCGACCTCAGGAAAGGTGAGAGTACGTTTTGCGGTAGCTTTTCCCCGTTTCTACCTGTTGCTTCTGAAGCTTTACAAGAAGGTGAGGGTAAAGAGATGAAGGTATCTATAATCGTTCCTGTTTACAACTGTGAAGCCTATCTCGAGAGATGTTTCGATTCCATAAAAGGCCAGACTCTCACAGACTGGGAGTGCATCGTCATCGACGACGGCTCCACCGACAACAGCGGCAGAATCTGTGACAGTTATGCATCAGAGGACAGCAGGTTCAAGGTAATCCATCAGGAAAACAGAGGCGTGAGTGCGGCAAGAAACGCCGGCCTTGGTGCGGCCGCAGGGGAATATGTGGGATTTGTCGACAGTGACGACTGGATTGAAAGCAATATGTTTTCAATTCTCTACACGGAGGCCATCGATACCGGCAGCGATGTCGTTGTCTGCAGTGTCTGCGACAGACGAAGCGGAAGACACAGGGAGATTCTCTCGTCAAAGGAAGCCCTGATGACGATGTTCGATCCCCGGAGCGGTATGGAGGGATTTTCCGTCACAAGGCTTATCAGGCGCAGTCTGCTGAAGAGTGCATCCTTTGATGAAAACGTCCGATGCTATGAGGACCTCATTTTTTTCTATCATCTCTTTGCTCACGCAGAAAAGGTCTGCTGGTATGATGTTCCTCTCTACCATTATGATGAATCCCGCTCAGACTCTGCAACTGCATCCTACCTCGTCAACGACAACAAGAAGGCCGGAATGCAGACCCTCAAGAGAATTGCGGATAACGAAGCCGACCCTGTTCTTCAGAACAGGATTAGAGGGTTCATCTATTCGTGGGCCGTTGATGCTGCCATCAATTACGTTTCTCACGGCAATACCGGATGCGAAGACTTCATAGAACTCTGCGGCATGGTCAGAAACAGGGAGCATCTTGATGTTTGTACTATGAGACAGAAAATCTGGAGGCACATCATCCTCCATGAATCTCTCCGGAAAATTTACTGGATGATTAAAGGTGTCGCCCGTGATTGACCCCGGGTAAGGAGAGAAGGGAATTCTCCGGAGATATGATTTCTTTTTACGACATAATCGAGCTTTCTGTTTGAGAAATCGATATTATCTTCTTCATTACGCTATTCCTTTTCTCTGCGCGGGCATGTACTATGTTGGAAGAAAAATACTCGCACAG